>CAZNBG010000414.1:0-3356 GCA_964570915.1 uncultured Nitrospira sp.
GTGACGTCGGTTTCCGGGGTTTGGCATTCGGTATCATTTACGACCAGAAAGCCGCGCCCGGGAGAAGAACACGGCCGCGACTACTTCTTTATCGATGAAAACGTGTTTCATGACATGGTTGCGCGGAATGAATTCTTGGAATACGCACATGTCTACAGCCACTGGTATGGAACTCCCCGAAAGCCTCTGATGGACAGGATGGAACAGGGGATCGACGTCCTGCTTGAAATCGATGTCCAAGGCGCCCTCCAGATCAAGAAGAAGTTCGAGGATGCCGTGTATATTTTTATTCTTCCACCGTCTATGGATACTCTGCGGGCTCGGCTCCACAGTCGGGGCTCAGATTCTCCTGAGGAAATTGTCCGCCGCCTGCGGAAGGTGAAAGAAGAAGTCTGGTGTTTCCGGGAATATTATTACATTGTTCGTAACGACGATCTCGCACAGTCTCTTCGCGAGTTACAAAGCATTTTTCTGGCGGAACGTTTGAAGACGAAACGCATGGACATGCATTGGCTGGAGCAGAGCTTTATTCTGGAGAAAGAGACGAAACTGGACGATCGAGAGCCATCAACCACCTTAATAGCAGAGGAGCACCGCGGATTATGATCGACATGCTTAGTTTGTTGCCGCAATAAAGGCCCAAGGATTTGAATCCCGGGAACTGTTTCGGGATGTTCGCACCCCAGCGGGGGAAACACTGGACTCAAGGGGCCAAGCCTGCCACGTCCTCCCGTTTTACGAAGGAAACAACCATTGCGCTCGATGAGGTCTTACGGGGGCATGCCAAGTATTTGACCGGGAAAGAGGCTCGCGATGCCATGAAGGAAGCCAAGCGCGGGAAGGAAGGCGAAACCGAGCGCATTGCGATGATGACCGGTGAGGACGCCCGGGAGATCAAAAAAGAACTCAGCGTGTATGTGGATGATACGGTCCAACCGGCGGTGGCTCCAACTGAGGAGTAGACAGTGGATGTTGAGCAATCGCCACCCATTTTGTGGGGTAAGCGTCTTGCCTTGGGGATATCAGGAAGCATTGCCGCGTATAAGGCGGTCGGATTGCTTCGAACTTTGACACGCGAAGGGGCCGTGGTGTCGGTCGTCATGACGCAGGCCGCCACGAAATTTGTGACTCCCCTGACGTTTGAGGTCCTCTCGGGCAACCGGGTCACGACGGATCTCTTTGAGGCGCACGAAGAAATGGCCCACCTGGCGGTCCCGGAGCACGCCCATGCGATTATTGTGGCGCCGGCGACCGCGAATTTTCTGGCGAAGGCCGCTCTTGGGCTGGCCGATGATGTATTGACCACCATGCTGTTGAGTGCTCAATGTCCGGTCGTCGTGGCGCCGGCCATGGACGGCGGCATGTGGACACATCCCACGGTCGTGCAACATGTGCACACGCTCCGAGCTCGTGGTGTCGTCGTGCTCGATCCTGAGGTCGGTCCCCTTGCCTCCGGACAAGTCGCGCAAGGAAGGTTGGCCTCGGAGTCGAGAATCTTGGAAGCCGTCCATGCGGCGCTCATCCCTCAGCAGGATTGGCGAGGCCAGCGAGTCTTGGTCTCTGCCGGTCCAACCCAAGAACCGATTGATCCGGTTCGGTTTGTTTCCAATCGTTCGTCCGGCAAGATGGGGTACGCCATTGCAGAAGCCGCGCGGGATCGAGGGGCGGAGGTTGTCCTGGTTACCGGGCCTTCTGTTCTGACTCCTCCTTCAGGAGTCACGACGGTTTGTGTGAACACCGCCAGCGAAATGGCTGATGTATTGTGTCGACATTTCCCTTCGTCCACAGTCCTGATCATGGCGGCGGCGGTTGCGGACTTTCGCCCCAAAAGGCTCGCCGCAGAAAAACTCAAAAAACAGGGCCAATCCGAGATCGTGTTGGAGCTTGAAGCGACTCCGGACATTCTCACGATGTTATCTGCGCGACGGACATCGCAAATTGTGGTTGGATTCGCGGCCGAGACGGACCACGTCATCTCCCATGCGAAGGACAAGCTGAGAGGAAAGGGACTTGATCTCATCGTGGCCAACGATGTGACGCAAGCGGGAGGTGGTTTCGGCAGTGATGACAACGCGGCGGTGATTCTGTCGGCTACCGGCCAAGAGCGAGCCTTGGGCCTGATGCCCAAGCGGCGGCTGGCGGACGAAATTCTGACTGCTGTGCATGACATGTGCTTGATGTCGCCTCGTCGCGCCTCTGTTCTGGAGTAACCCAATCTATGGCTTCCGGTTCCAAGAAGGCAGGCAACGCCGCAGAGATTGATCGGCTGGCCTTGGCTTTTGCCAAGGAGCCGGGATCCAAAGTGTTTATTCCTTTGGCCGAGGAATATGGCAAAGCCGGCATGTGGGAAGAAGCTGCCGCTGTTCTTGAAGATGGGTTGAAAACCTACCCGGGGTTCATCACGGCCATGGTGGCGTTAGGCCGGGCCTATGAGCAGATGAACCAGCCAATCAAGGCAAAAGCTATCCTCGAAGAAGCCATCAAGGTCAGTCCCGATAATCTTCGTGCGCATCGAACATTGGCTAAGCTCTACGCGGCCCAAGGGGCCAAGGATGCGGCAATTCGGTCTTGCAACGTCATCCTAGCCATTAATCCACGGGACCAAGAGGCGTTGTCCCTTCGTGCCGGACTCGACGCACCAGCGGCTGACAGTGCAGGAGAAGCACAAGGACGGCCGTCCGAGAAGCCGGCCGACGCGGCAAGCCTTGAATCGGACCTTATTCGCGGAGAACCGATGACATCTGCCTCAAGGGATGCCGCGTTGTCTGTCAACAATGAAGCCATCACGGTGTCCGGCACGGAGACTCTCTCAGAAGCACGCTGTGTCCCGGCGGCTGCCGTTACCGCCCCACGTGCACAGGTGACCAGAAATCGGGCGATCACACAGCTTGAGCAGTGGCTCAACTCACTCCAGGCACGCCGGCGGGACTCCCAAGGTCTTTCTCGACCAAGCTCCAAAACTTCCTCGTGACTTCAACGGTTTGACCCCCCGAAAGGGGACTGCTAGAATGCCGCCCCTGGTATGTGGGTTGGCGTAAGGCAGGTGTCTGTTATGCATGGGAGGCGTCCTACGCGATATGCTGCGCATCCTGGTTCTGCATGGTCCTAATCTGAACCTATTGGGCAATCGGGAGGAATCCATTTATGGGACTGCGACCCTCGCGATGATCGATGCATCTCTCATGAAACTGGGAGGAGAACTTGGAGTTGATCTTGTGATTCGGCAGTCGAATCTCGAAGGGGAATTGGTGACGTGGGTTCAAGAAGCGCGACGCGGCTATCATGGTATCATCATCAATCCGGCCGCCTATACCCACACCATCATCGCGATAAGCACCGCGCTGACCGCCGTCGAT
>CAZNBG010000415.1:0-3356 GCA_964570915.1 uncultured Nitrospira sp.
CATCTGTACTGTGGGTACGCCCTGGCCTATACTGCCCACGATTTTAATAATTGTTCTCAATATCAAGGATGCGTTTGCAACATGCGCGGACCCTCGCCAGAAACGTTCGTTGAAGCCTCGGAAACCCGTTGTGAATGCGGCCAGCTCATTGCGAAGGTCCGGGGCCAACGGTTGGAACTGAAATGCAAACGATGCAAACGCATCGTCGTCATCCCTTTCTCGGCCATTGAAGGATGGCGCACTGTTCAGTCACCCGCTCACCCATGAAAGGAGGCGCTTCGATCACACTTTCGTCACAGTCGTAGTCTTATTCATGACAACGACCAGAGACCGTTGAGTCCCGAGTCTGACCCTCACCCTTTTTCCTATGGAGGATTCAATGAGGATCCGGTCAATCCTCGGGACTCTCGTGATTGCCAGTCTGCCGGTTATGCCGGCCTTGGCCGCCGACATGACTCCCGAAGAAATTAAAAAGATGGTTGATGAAGCTGTCACCAAGAAGTTGCAGGAGCACGAGAGGCGTGAAGGCGCCGCAGAGCGAACCATGGAACAGAAAGAAGGCCCACCGGGCGCTCAGTATCCTGTACCTACAGGTCCCATGAGCGAGGTGAAGGTTGAGCGGCCGGGGGAAGAACGGGTTCCGTTGGGCTTTGGCTCAACCGGGTCGGGCCGACTGGTTTATGCCAAACCGTTTGTCGCCGCTCCAAAGGCCATTGTCGGCGGCTACATGGATATTCAGTATCGATCGCAACAAAAGGGAAGCATTGAAAACGGTTTTGGAGGCACCACGAATACGTTTGACCAACAGCGCTTTGTTCCGTTCATTTATGCAGATATCACTGAACATGTCAAAATGGCATCCGAACTCGAAATCGAACATGGGATACGAGAGACGTCTGAAAATGAATTGGAATTCGGACTTGAGTTTGCCCACATCGATTATCTCATCAACGAACCGTTCAACCTCCGAGCCGGAATCCTCTTGCTTCCCATCGGCAAATTCAACCTGCTCCATGATTCGCCGTTAAACGACCTCACCGATCGCCCATTGGTGAGTCAATTTATCATCCCAACGACGGTGTCAGAGACAGGAGCAGGTTTTTACGGCACTCTTTACCCTGGAAGAACCAGCAAGCTGGATTACGAATTATATGTAACCACAGGACCATGCGGTTACGATAACAGCGGCACACCTCTAGTCAATGAAACCGACGGGACTCGTGGGGCGCGGCAGCGGAAATGTAGCGCAGCAGATGGGCTTGACCTCAACAACGGCAAAGCCGTTGTCGGCCGCATGGCTTACAGCCCGATCCTTGGAGTCGAGGTCGCGGGTTCGGGATATTATGGCAACTCAGCACCCAACGGGAATTACAATCCCCTCAGCATATTGGCACTCGACTGGACCATTCAGCGAGGTCCATTCGAGCTTATTGGTGAAGCTGCCTGGGCTTATGCGAGAGGAAACTCTCGAGCCATCAATTGTGCTGGTCGCGACACAACCACCGGCGTATGCGCTACAGCTCCGGTTCAGGGTTCCCTCCTCACGGGCATTTCGGGTAACAGCGGAATAGGGATTCCCCCTCAGCGGATGGATGGCTACTACATCCAGGCCAATTACCATTTCATGCCGGATTTTTTGGCGAAGTGGTCTCCGAAACGTTTCGGCGAGGGTTCCACATTTACGGCCGTCATTCGTTACGACCGGGTCAACACCAACCAGGACAATCCCGGTAGCAATGGGACGGGTGGATTCGGCAATCTCGAGCAAATCTCGTTCGGCCTGAACTATCGACCGATTGAAGACGCCGTTTTCAAGATCAGCTATCAGTATCAACCGATGGCGTTTAATCCCAACACCAACACGAGAATTCATGACAATGCATTTGTGATCTCAGCCGCGACGTACTTCTAACGGATGGTTCGGGACCGGCTATGATGAGCCAGCCCCGAGAGTAGATAAGGAGCACCATGTCCGTGCGCATTACGGCTCTTTCACTTTTTCTCTCGCTTACAGCGATCAGTTGTGCATCCCTCAGTGGAAGCAAGGACCAGTTTTTTGTCTGCTCGTTCGACACGACGTGGGAAGCGGCGTTGGAATCCGTGAAGGATCGACCGCTTCAACAGCAAAGCAAGGAAAAAGGGCTCATTGAGACCGGGTGGGTCGAAATGGAAGGTAAAGAACGCGCGTACGGCATGTTTCAGCGGGAAGGATTCGGGAATCGTGAACGAGCTCGTATGACGATCGCAGTCAAGCAGATGAACGACGTCGTATCGGTCAGTGTCCTAGAAAGCCGCCAGCGATGGCATTTAAAGGGCGGTGCGACACAGCAGTCCACCAAATGGTGGCCCATTGATCCCTCCGAAGAAGAGGAAGCGGCGGTCGTCTCCAGACTCAACAACAAACTGAAAGAGAAAGGATGCCAGACCACATGATTCTCAGGTCCTGGATGTTGATTTCAAGTCTCGCCATCTTCCTGATTACCCTGCCAGCCAGAGCGGAGCGGATTTGGGATGCCGAGCTAAAGCGCTTCCTTACAGAGCAGGAAATGACTCATGCCGAGGTCTTCCTTACAGAGGAAGAGGCGTTGAAACTCATGTTTCCAAAATCTGATCGCATCAGAAAAGATCTGATCCGCCTGACGCCGGAAACAAAGACTCAGATCGAAGAACGGATCGGCTGGAAGTTCCCCGAACAAGACTTCGAAGTGCATATCGGTGAAACCGGTGCTCACATCGACGGCTATGTCGTGCTTCAGAACACGATCGGCAAACATAAACCGATGACCTACATGGTCGGCGTGGACCCTGAAGGGCGGGTTTCCAACGTGGAGCTTCTGGTATTCCGGGAGGCACGAGGCAGTGAAGTGCGAACCAAACGATTTAACTCCCAATACGAGGGCAAGACGGTATCGGATCCGGTCCGGATCAACAAAGACATTATCAACATCAGCGGCGCCACAATGTCGGTACGTTCCATCAGCGCGGGCGTGAAGAGGGTCCTTGTCCTGGTAGATGAATTTTACATGAAGCCAGCGGGCATCGGCAGCGACACGATCACCGCCCGCAAAGCCGAGAAGGGCTTCTTTGGCTCCATTTTCGGGACTAATTAGACGAGCGGACCGAGCGTCCCGGCATGCGCAATTTCAACCAGCGATTCAAACTTCGGGACTCTGATCGTCATATCCGGTTGCTGTATACCTTGTTCTTGCTCTTGATGTTGGCGGGGTTTTTGTTTTCATTCTTCTGGGCTCACAGCATGACTGGATTATCCCCTTCAGGGATTGCCGATCACTATCGAGGCTCCGACGCGACATTCGGTGAGCCCATGTCGTTCCGCGAACTGGCCGAAGTGACGC
>CAZNBG010000416.1:0-3353 GCA_964570915.1 uncultured Nitrospira sp.
CGGACCGGCCTTGGAGATAACCCTCGTCAGCGAGGCGCTCGTAGGCGTTGAGCACCGTGTTCCGTGAAATGGCGAGGTCGATTGCGAGCTCTCGAGATGACGGCAAGCGCGCGCCGACGCGGAGACGCCCATTTAGGATGGCCGCGCGCAGCCCTTGATAGATCTGTTGATTGAGAGGTTGTTGCGCTTCGGCGTCCAGTCTGAGCAGAAGCGGCAGCGCGCCGGCACGACGTGGCGACATTCGTCAGCTCCTTTGCCAGTTAGTGGCTGGGCTAATGCAGGCGAATCAGATGGTACCATCAAAATCGCGCTATATGGCTCTTTTCATGGTGCCATGTCTGAGGTACCTTTTCGAGGATGTGGTGAGCTTCCCCCGGCTGCGCCTCGTTCAAGGAGGGAAAAGAATGTATGGTCTGATCGGAAAAATGAAAGCCGTACCAGGACAGCGCGACACGCTGATCTCGATCTTATTGGGTGAAGTGTCCGGCATGCCGGGCTGTCTTAGCTATGTTGTCGCAAAAGATCGGAAGGATTCGGATTCTATATGGGTCACTGAAGTCTGGGACGGGCAGGAAAGCCATAAGGCATCGCTGTCACAGCCATCGGTGCAGCGCGCTATAAAGCAAGGCAAGCTTTTGATCGCATCATTTGGCGAGCGGTTCGAAACGATTCCCGTTGGGGGTCACGACTTTCGCTAGGTTAGTGGACAGGGTGTCAGAAGTAGCCAGCCAGTTCGTTCAAGACAGCGCTCTTCATGCGTCGTTAGGCTCATAGATGGGGCGCACAATCGGGAGACACATCATGCCATCTCTGTCTGACCATCCCACGGTCAAACGATTCCAGGAAAGAGCAGGTTCTGGCAATGTTCAACATGGCTCCACGACGCTGGAGACTCCTTGGCTCCGCCAACTGTGCCTCGAAGCCGGTGCCGATGATGTTGGATTTGTCGAGGTCGACCGGCCGGAACTCGGCGATGATCGAGCGGATATCGTCCGCTTTTTTCCCCGAACCAAGGCGCTGATCAGCTTCGTTCTTCGAATGAATCGTGAGCCAATTCGCAATCCGGCTCGGTCCGTAGCGAATGTTGAATTTCACCAATCCGGCGAGCGAGTGAACGAGGTTGCTCATCGGATTGTGAGTGAACTCGGAGATCGAGGCATCCGGGCGATTAATCCAGCCATGGGATTTCCGATGGAAGTGGATCGCGTCGGAACCGGTAAGATTTGGATCGTTTCACACAAAGTCATCGCGGTCGCTGCGGGGCTCGGACACATGGGCATTCATCGCAATGTGATCCACCCCCGATTCGGTAATTTCGTTTTGCTCGGCACGGTCCTCATGGATGCCCAAGTGACGGAATACCAGCGCCCACTCGATTACAATCCTTGCGTGGAGTGCAAGCTCTGTGTTGCTGCATGTCCAGTTGGAGCGATTGGTTCAGACGGCGCGTTCAATTTCGCCGCTTGCTTTACACACAACTATCGCGAGTTCTACGGCGGATTCACGAATTGGATTGAGCAGATCGTAGAGAGCAAGAGTGCACGCGATTATCGCAATCGTGTGAGCAATCCGGAATCCGCCTCCATGTGGCAAAGCCTGTCGTTCGGCGCCAACTACAAATCCGCTTACTGTATGGCCGTGTGCCCGGCAGGCGACGACGTGATCGCGCCGTTTCTGACCAACCGCACGGAGTACCTAAACGACGTCGTGCGGCCACTGCAGGAAAAGGAAGAGACTGTTTACGTTGTCCCCAAATCCGACGCTGAAGACTACGTCGCACACCGCTTTCCAAGAAAGCGCGCGAAGCGCGTCGGCAACGGACTGAATCGTTTGCGCTCGATATCCGCGTTTCTGAATGGACTGCGATTGACGTTTCAACGCGGGCAATCGAAAGGTCTCGCCGCGACTTACCATTTCACGTTCACAGGCGAGGAACAGCGTAAAGCAACCATCGTCATACGCGATCAGACCGTGGAGGTGAAGGAAGGGCACGTGGGTGCCGCTGATCTCGAGGTCACTGCCGACTCCCGCACATGGCTCGGGTTTTTGTCGAAGGACCGCAATCTCGTATGGGCTCTGGTTCGCAGAAAGATCCGGCTCAAAGGATCACCACGATTCCTGCTGGCTTTTGGCAAATGCTTCCCATCATAAACGACGGTTCGCCGGCTTAAGGCCAACCGGCTCCAGCTGCGGGTGCTCCCACCGTGAGCACTTGCCCGGTTCGGGCTCCGTCCGACATTTTCGCCACACCATGCCATTCAGCCACCACCATAAATAATGTCTTTCGGTCGGCGCCTCCGAGCATGCAGGCAAAGCATCCACGATCAAGATCGATCACCTGCAGCACTTCACCGCCTTCGCGAACACGTACACAACGCTTATTGGGGACATCGGCATACCAGACAGCGTTGTCGGAATCGATACAAATGCCATCAGGGACTCCACTCCCCAAATCCGCCCACACCCGCCGGTTCGAAAGGCTGCCGTCCAATGCGATCTCGAAGGCGGTGAGCTTCTTACCGTAGGATTCCGCGACAATCAACGTCGAGTTGTCTGGCGTTACGGCCATGCCGTTCGGGAAAGCAATCCCATCGGCAACCTGCCGGGCCGTGCCATCGGGAGTGAGTAGAACGACGATCCCCGGAGCGAAGTTCTCACCCTTTAGAAGGTCAAAACCGACGTCATTGACGTAGACATTGCCCCTGCCATCCACGACGATCTCGTTCAAACCCTTCTTAGAAAGATTAGCCAGGTCTGCGTGGGGCGTCAGTGAGCCGTCGGTTTGTCCTCGGAGAACCTGAGTTCCTGAGGTCGCAAGGAGGCGTCCGTCGGGCAGCCAGTCCATCGAGAACGGAAATATTGGCACGTGGAACTTAACCTCGCTCGTCCCCGTGAGATCGACGGCAATGATCTCTCGTGTAAGCCAGTCTGAGAACCACAAGCGGCCTTCGTGCCAACGCGGCGACTCAACGAACGCGCGACCTGTCAGCAGGGTATGCACTTGCTTTGAAGACGACATCACAACCTCCTTCTTATGTGGCTTCATAGGTAAGTCGAATGTCGCAAACCGAAATCGACATAAGGTGAATAATCTTTTAAGGACCTTCTTTCGGTAAGAGGAGACCGCACGCTTTGGTCGCTGACGGTCGGCCTCGGGCTCATCCGTTAGAGGTCAGTTCGTTTGAAGGGATACGCCGCTGCTCATTCTCTTGCGAAAGGAGAGCTCCGTCGGTGTACTGCCAAGCATGCGGCGGAATGTGCGTGTCAGGTGGGCGGCATCGGAGAAGCCGGCATTGTGTGCAGCCTGCGTTACCGAACGTCCATCGATCAAATCGCAGGATGCGCGCTGGAGT
>CAZNBG010000417.1:0-3340 GCA_964570915.1 uncultured Nitrospira sp.
AAACAATGGAGGACGTAGATTTGAAGGGGCAACGAGAATTAGGGGAGAACCTATGACAAAGAAGCGATTTCAGGGCACAGGAACGGCGATGATCACGCCGTTCAATTCCGATGGCTCGGTGGACGAGAAGGCATTACGCCGCTTTGTTGATTTCCAGATCGATGGCGGCGTTGACATGCTCTTGCCGTGCGGCACAACGGGTGAAGGCGCAACGCTCAACGCCGAAGAAACGGATCGTATTGGTCGGATCATCATCGAACAGTCGCGGGGCCGGGCGCCTGTGATTGTCGGCGCTGGAAGCAATTCGACCGCTAAAGCGATTGAGGCAACGAAACGAGCAAAGAAACTGGGCGCACACGGCGTTCTGTCCGTCGGTCCCTATTACAATAAGCCGACGCAGCAGGGCTACTTCGAACACTTCAAGGCGATCGCCGAAGCTGAAGATATTCCCATCATCGTCTACAATGTGCCCGGACGGACCGGTGGAAACATCGAAGCCAAAACGATGCTTCGGCTCGCGGAAATTCCCAATATCGTCGCGGTGAAGGAGGCTTCGGGAAATCTCGCCCAGATCATGGACATCATTCGCGATGCCCCGAGCCATTTTCGAGTGCTGAGTGGCGACGATGCCCTGGCTCTTGCAGTCGTCCTGTTGGGAGGCGATGGTGTAGTCTCCGTCATTTCCAATGAAACTCCCGCGATGATGAGCGCTTTGATCAATGCGGCCCTTGAATCGGACATCCAGCGGGCGCGGGAACTACACTACAAGCTCCTGCCATTGATGAACGCAAACTTTATCGAATCGAATCCGATTCCTGTAAAAGCCGCTTTGGCGGCGATGGGGATGATCGAAGAGATGTACCGGCTGCCGCTGGTGAAGATCAGCGAATCGAATCGCGAAAAACTCCTGAAGGTTATCGAAACGCTGGGGTTGTTGCAAACCGTCAGCAGGCAGTGACCCTCTGTAAGATGAATTTACCAGACGAGATTGAACGGCTCTTGAGCCTGCCTGCGCAGGAAGCACGGCGAGACGGACTCGCCGTCATTCAGGAACTCCGGGCGGGTCTCAATCGCGGCGAGTTCCGCGCTGCTGAAAAGACATCGAGCGGTTGGAAAACCAATCTGTGGGTCAAACGCGGCATCTTGCTGGCCTTCAGAATTGGTGTCGTGGAAGACCGTTCGGTTGCTGAGGAATTTCATTTTTTCGATAAAGATACACTTCCGGCAAAACCAATCGGTGCCGGCGACGGAGTTCGCGTTGTGCCTGGGGGATCGACGATTCGCGATGGCGCCTATGTCGCACGAAATGTCATCTGTATGCCGCCGATGTTCATTAATATCGGCGCGTATATCGATGAAGGCTCGATGGTGGATTCTCATGCTCTGGTCGGATCCTGCGCTCAAATTGGAAAGCGTGTGCATTTATCCGCCGCAGCGCAGATCGGAGGCGTGCTGGAACCCCCCGGCGCACTGCCGGTCATTGTCGAAGATGATGCCTTTATTGGCGGCAATTGCGGCGTCTATGAAGGTGTGCTTGTGCAATCCCGTGCGGTACTCGCTCCCGGCGTGATCCTCACCGGCGGGACGGCGGTTTACGACCTGGCGCGGAATCAGATCTATCGCAAAGCCGCCGGAGCTCCGCTGACGATTCCATCTGGCGCTGTGTTGGTTCCGGGCTCACGCCCCGTGACCGGCGAATTTGCCGTCAAGCACCAGTTGTGCTTGTATGCGCCTGTCATTGTGAAGTATCGCGACGAGAAGACCGATGCTTCAACGATGCTTGAAGAGGCACTCCGCTAGGGTGACACACGGAGACCCTCTCCCTCTGGAAGACGGCAGGATGAGGGTCTCAAGATTCGATTAGACTTGCGACCCCACCCGGCGCCTCGCGCCGCCCTGTCCCTCTAGGGGAGGGAACTCGGATACCGCCGCACGAGCCAGACATACCGTTCAGAACCATCCTCACTCCCGACATGCGTCCACAACTCAAGAGAAGCTGCAAGATCGGAGTTGCCGTCAATGGAAGGCAAACTGCAAAACGATGCGCAGGAGGAAGTATAGCGATTGAACAGTTGTTTCCCAGAACAGAACGACAGGCCGGCTCATTTAAACAGGCGCAGCCTTAGGTTCCAAAAGCCCGCCTTCTCCGATTCCCCCCAGAGGGTACACATCTTCACCCGAACCCCTTTACCGTCGCCTGGAGACCGGCCTCCTACCTTTCCTCCGTTGTTTGGGCGGTAGGTAACCTCGACACCAGAACCTTATCCACTCTCTTGCCATCCATGTCCACCACCTCGAAGCGATGACCTTCCGCCTCGAAAACGTCGCCTGTCACGGGTACGCGTCCGACCTGTAGCATGACCAGTCCCCCCAGCGTTTGGTATCTGCCGGATTCTTCCTCGGGCAATTTCGGAATCTTCAATACTTCCTTAAGATCGTCAATTTGAAGTTTTCCATCGATCAGCCATGACCCGTCGGGCCGTTCGACTACTTGTCTTTCTTCCGGCATGTCGACCGAGGCCACATCGCCGACCAGATCCTCCAGGATGTCATTCAGCGTGACCAGTCCTTCAACTCCACCGTACTCGTCGACGACAAGCGCCATGTGTGTTCGCGACCTTTTGAACATCTCCAGAAGTTTTAACGCCGGCAGGGCCTCGGGTACAAACAGCGGCGGCCGCAGGGCTTCTTTCAGATCGATTTTTGCGCCTGCGAGGCAACGCGTGAGCAGATCTTTCGCTTGAACAATTCCAATGACGTTATCCAGCGTGCCTTGCGCTACGGGGAACCGTGAGTACTGTGATGACGCAAGTTTCCGCTGATTCTCCGGGAATGGGTCGTCGATATCGAGCCATACGACATCGCGCCGGGGTCTCATCAACCCGCTCACCGCACGGTCTCCCAATTTGAAAATGCTTTTGACGATATCGTGTTCGGCCTCCTCGAAGACTCCCGCCTTGGTTCCCTGTTCCATCATGACTTTGATCTCTTCTTTAGTGACGGGTGGCGCCTCCGGGTTGGGCGGGGCCACCTTTCGGGGTAGTTTCCCCCCGTCAACACCGAACAAGAAGGATTTTGGGCGATGTCCACGCCCCGGGTCGCCCTCCTCGCTCTCTGTGTCGCCATCGCGACGCAGGCCGTCGCCATGGATGACACCTCCCTTCGGGTCACGCGTTCCGGCGCCGCCTCCGTCCAGCTCACCTGGCAGGATCCGGACCCGACCATCTTCTGCGTCCGCCGCGACGCGACTCCCCCGGCCAACAGCGTCGTCACCGAGCTTAACCTCACCACGGTCGTCGACACGCCTCCGGCCGGCCACCTCCGGTGCCACCCGGTGGCC
>CAZNBG010000418.1:0-3336 GCA_964570915.1 uncultured Nitrospira sp.
AACCGTCGGAACACCGCCTTGTGCAGCATCTCGGCGAGATCGGTGGCGGGGATGCGCCGAGCGAATCGCCAGGCCAACACCATACGGTCCGCGCAGTCGATCATGATCGCCAAGCGGCCCTTCTGACCATCCCACGCTCGGATAGTGGTGATGTCGGAGGCCCATCGTCGATTGGGTTCCGACACGTGTATCCGTCCTTCGTGTCGTCGCCCAGACTGGATGATACGTCGCCGACTGGTCGACAGCCATCCTCGTCGCCACAACACTCGCCACACTGTATTGGGATTGCACGTCACTCCGCGCCGCTTGAGCAGAGCATGGATGCGTCGATAGCCGTAGGAGGTGGGGCTGGCCCCCAGGAGTTCCTGAATCATCTCTTCGAGTTCCGGTCGCCGGAGTCGACGCGCTTGCTTCGCCCGCCGTCGATCGTACCACCAACTCCGTGGCTTGCCGAGGACTCGGCAGACCATGGAGATGGAACCGCCGGTTGTTCGCGTGAGCCACCGTATGTCCCCTCGGGTAATGTGAGCCCCTTGAACTCGAAGGTTTTTTTTAACACGTCCACCTCCAAGGCCTTGCGCCCCAAGGCCCGTTCCAGTTCATCAATTCGCTTCTGCAGCCCGCTCCCTAGACTCTTGGGCACGAACTCGCCGGACTCCTTGAGCCCTTGATCGAGGCTGTGCTTCCACCGATACATCTGCGCCGCGTTCACGGCATATTTCCGGTAAATCTCTTCTAACGGCACCCCGGTCTGCCACTCCTGCAACACCGTCAGCTTCTGCTCGCTACTCCATCGCCGTCTGCGACCGCGCCCATTCTGGGTAGGTTTCATCACGGGGTCCATGTCGTCCTCCCTCGCTTAGGCGACCTGTCCAAATCTGAAGTGGAGCACGACACACTCCAGACCTGACTAAGGCAGCTTTGTACAGCAGGGATATAGCTTATGAGATGAAGAATTCCGGAGCAGAGGGTTACCACTGGCATCCAGACAGTTTCATGCCGGATTGAGCTAGGCTACCTCATCAATAATAAAACTGCCTTTAAAGCCTTTGAGTGGTTTGCCGGACACCTACCCTAGAGTTTCTCCTAGTGACGCACCCTGTTGATGATCATTAGGCTTAGCCTTCGTAGAAGGAAGCCTACTAGTCTAGAGAGGAGGGCAGTCATGTCTATGACGCTTAAATACTGTCCTACATGTAGCGATAGGTTGTCATTCGACGTCCCGAGAAGTGAAGCCGAGAGAATGTACTACTGGGCCAAACTCCGAAGGCATGGTTCGGTCACTCGTCAGGGAGTATGTGATAGTTGTGCACGTGAGACTAGCGTCACCAGTTATCTGGTCCAAGATTGGATTCCGCAAGAAGCTGTCTAGAGCATCCGTTGCGGTGACCGGGACATATGCCTTCCAGGTGCCCTCAGTACCCTTGGAAGCCTTATTGTCAGCTCCCCACCGGAGGAGTGGAAGCCCACTTAGGCTAGTTCTTCAGTGGAACCATAGGCTACTGCTGTGACTCCATAGACACTGACCTTCCAAGCACTAGTTTGAAACGGTGCCATCCTCCATAGATTTCTTAAAGCTATGGCATTGTTGACCGCATGAGAGCGATGCCAACGAAAATTCCGGCTATTGCGATGACAACAGAGCCTATGACGTACAGCATGGCTCCTACAGTTTGACCGCGCTCCAGTAGCAAAGCTGTCTCGAGTGAAAAAGCTGAGAACGTGGTGAACCCGCCGATAATTCCTGTCGTCAAGAACAGGCGCATTAACTGGTCACTGTGTCCCCGGAAAGCAAACCAACCCGCAAGTAATCCCATTGCGAGCGACCCACTGATATTGACGAATAGTGTACCGGCAGGAATATTGAGACCAAACACAGACGCGCCAATCAGATTGGCTGCGTGCCGCAGCATCGAACCAATACCACCGCCAATAAATACCAGCAGAAATGCAAGTGTCTGATGACTTCCCATAGCAACTCCCTCATGCGCGTTCGAGCCGCATTAGTAGGAGTCATCAGCCAACATTGGCGGTTATCGGGGGAACCCCATCCCCATTTTTTACAACGTTAGCACATCATGCCTGGAAATTGTCCAGGCTCTTAGCTGCTGGCCTCAATAATGTTAAAAGTCGTTGCACCTTACTCACCTGACTGCCGGAGCAGTTTGGAATAACGTAACCCTTCCCCCCGAGACCCCATCCTGCATTGCTCTTGGCGATTGCGATCTCGTACTGTTCCTACTATCATAAGTACCTATCCAGAGTGACGCTGAGAGAACTGGCTCTGAGAAGCGTCCGGCAACCTGGTCAGCCGCCAAGGTGCCACAGCCAGCCCAAGAGGGAACGATAAGGCCATGAGCAACCAAAGGCTTCTGCCTGGCGATTCCCTCTACAACATTGAGCTGTCTAACCTGAGGAGGGAGGGGCCATGTCCGCCTATTCCGACTACCCATTTCACGTCTTTGCCAATATCGGCGACTTGGATAACCTCGTCTCGGTGAAGCAGTTTGGCACAAAAGAAGAAGCTGACGCTTGGCTAGTCCGGCAGCAGGCAGAGCGGCCTGGATACTACGAGGTCATTCATGAGGTTGAGTTTGATGAGACGGCATACCTTTGAATAAAAGGTTTAAGAACCTTCCAGAAAGTTTTGCAGCGCCAGACTCGGTTCCCCACGTAGGCAAGGCTGCAAATTTTGGGATGGTAGGAGGGTGTGATGGAACCCATTGAACGGGTGCAGAAGAGTGCCCCTGTTGGGCCGTCTCTGTCTGTCCCCTCCCCGCCAATTGCTGTAGGTTCAATAGCTTAGTGATTCAGGACGGCACTTCCTAAACCGCGGGTCGTACGTTCAATTCGTATCGGGGGGCACCAATTTTTCAAGCGGTTACGGAAACAGGAGTTTCGCCAGAATGGGCAGGTGTTAATACCGTGTTAGTTTGCAGATAAGTATTGAGTTTGCTCGCTACCTTTAGGAGATCATCCTCTTCTACCGCATTGTAACGCTTCCACATCTTCTCGGACTTATGCCCAACAATCCGCATGGCAGTTGCGGTATCGCCCCCTGCCCGAGCGCTGATGCTCTTTCCCTGTATGAGTCGAAGCACCTTTCCACAACAATTTATGCTCGTGCGCTTCTTTAATCCCCAATTCCTTTAGGGCCTAGTGCCTCTCAGCGAATGGCCTCATCTCATACGTCTGTTTTTTCTGTCTCAGAGAGGTTCCGAATCTTCAATGCTTATGGTAGAACCGCACTACTTTGTTACGCTCCGGCGGCACCGATCCAAAGGGTCTTATAAAGGAATCCTAGCGCATGTCTACAAATGATTGTGTGGTTTTTGG
>CAZNBG010000419.1:0-2079 GCA_964570915.1 uncultured Nitrospira sp.
GGTATGGCAGTTGTACTGTTCCGGATTGACCTGAAAGCTCACAGTCAACAAAGTCCTCGTTGTCGCTGAACTGAGTATCCGCTTCTCACTCCCCTGCTCACTTTTCGGCGAGTCGATTTTTTGTTTTCGTGGCCCCCTGTGCTTGGCGGATAACCCCGACACCGCCGCACGCGTAATCTCCTGAGTGGTGGAACACCACCGCTCGACGTCCTTGGGAAACTCCTGATGCATGGGAACCAAAGGGGTCGGGAGTCTTTTCTTCCTTGTCAAGCAACAGGCCCCACCCCTGCGAAGTGTTCATCAACCCGCCCAGCAGGGACCGGAATGATTTCGTCCACGCGACGAACGAGCTCGTGACCGGCATGGTTGGGAAGCTCAAGCTGACTATCCGCGAGGAAGAGATCATCACGGAACCAGGCGACGAAGTGTTCATTCCAAAAGGACTCCCTACAGCTACAGCAGTTGCCAATAAACCATTTCACGTCGGGATTGATTTACCGCGACCCGCTCCAGCGTGCCACTCTTCAGTATCGCGCTGAAGATTGTGAGAGCCACCGCTGATGAATTTTTACACGCCCTTCATGTTCTACGCCTAAGTCGCTACAATGATTCGAGTCTGATTCTGGAGGAATATGCCTTCGTCCCCTGTCCCCTTCTACATCCTCTGCGGTTCTCTTGGCGCAGGCAAGACCACGCTGTTGATGCGGTTGCTCGAATATTGGAAAGCGCAAGGACGGCGGGCTGGTGTCCTGATGAACGAGGCAGGGGCGGTCAGTATCGATGGCCCTCGCGCCGGCACACTGGCTGAGCAGGTCATGAACCTGGCCGGAGGCTGTGTCTGTTGCGACACGAAGGAGGATCTGTCCTGGGGAATCGCGCAACTGGTGCGCGATCACGGATCGGATGTTCTGATTCTGGAATGTTCCGGACTTGCCGATCCCGCCGAAGTGATCGACGCGGTGACCGACGCCTATACGGCGCGGTTGGCGGCGCTTGAACGGGTAATTGCGCTCCTCCATCCGGTCTCGACGGAAGACAGCCATTCCAGCGCCTATGTGACGACTCAAGCAATCCGCTGTGCCGACGACCTCATCTTGAACAAGCGGGACCTCTACGTCCCCGGCCACTGGGAACGGTTCCGCGATAGCATCCTCGAGCAAAATCCCTACGCGCGCCTGTGGGAAACGTCCCATGCGCGGCTCGATGCCGCAGATCTTCTGGCCTCACATCCATCAACGAAACAGTCGGTGCCGACAAATGTGCTCTTGAGCAAGTCACCATCAAGTCGCGCTCGAAGGGCGGCCTACCATCCGATTGCCACCACAATCCCATTACCGGGTCCTCTCGTCCGCCGGCGCTTCTTGGCGTGGATTAAAACCATTCCCAAGGAACTGGAACGGGCAAAAGGCTACTTCAGGTTTGTGAATGAACCGGAGCTGCAGGAATTCCAGTATGCGCCACCTGGGCAGGCGACGATCGCACCACTCACGCTGTTGGACGAACCGGACCCGGCCCTGGTATTGATCGGTCGAGGATATGATGTCGATCGTCTGCGAGCGGATCTTTTGGCGACAGTTGAGCAACCGACACAGTCTGCATAATCATTTACGATCCTACCTCCGCTTCCGCAACCGGCGTCGCCACCGATCCGATCCTTTTCCTGAATCTGGGCCAGCGAAGGAGGAGGAATGCTGCCCCTGCCCCAAGAAGCCCTCCGAGCACCCATCCACCGAGCACATCGGTCACGTAATGCGCGCCGGTATACACGCGGGCGAATCCGACGAGTCCCACGACCGGCCACGTGACCCACCCGGATCTAGGATAGAGGATTTGTAGAAACGCCGCGGCTGCCGCCGTGTTGACCGCATGGTTTGACGGAAAGCTGAATAACCCTCCGCAGCCGCTCTGCTCGATTTTGACCGCCTCGGTTAGCGCTCGACAGGGCCTGACTCGCTCAAAAACCCACTTAAGCTGTCCACCAACGAAATCAGCGAGTCCGACCGCACCGGCGAGAACCGGCCCGCCCAACAACGCCTCTCCCCGGTTGCCCCAGATCCAAAACTCCATCGTGCAGGCTCC
>CAZNBG010000419.1:2089-3314 GCA_964570915.1 uncultured Nitrospira sp.
CAAGCCGGGAAGAGGTAATCTTCGGCCTTCGATGCCGGGAACCGGCCCGCCCACCAACGCCTTTGGCCGGTTGCTCCAGTTCCAATACGGGATCGCGCAGGCTCCGGGCACATAGAGTAGGCTACGGTTTCCCAGTTGGAGGAAGAAGTGATCGGCAGCCGGTGACTGACCTGCCAATCCGTTGATCGCCAGAAAGAGAGTCTCATCCACGCTCATGCGTGCGACGATAAAGCGTTACCCGTTGGCCGTCAAGCGTCAACTGATCTCTTGTCCGTTAGACCAATGACGATTGCCGACAATCCATCTTTCATCGCGTCCGAAAATGGATTCGGACGGTCAACTCGCCGTCCACCGGATCGTCCCCACTCATTTGGGGATCGAAAGTCCATCTGCCGAGTGCATTGACGCCGGCGGTCGTCAACTCGCGATGTCTGCACGGCTCCAGCACCACGACCGTCACCTTCGCGTCCTTGGAGACTAACAACCGTGCCTTCATCCAATCATCGAGTTCTTGGCTGGCGAGTGAGGGGGGAATGCCGGGCCATGGCGTGGACTTGGCTACAGGACCCATTTGCTGATCTTTATTGAGAGGCAGTCCATGGACATGTACCTCCGGCAGCTCCAGGACGTCTTCCTCGTGATCACTCTCATGGGTCGCTTCGTCACCCGCCGCTGCATGTACAGCGGCGGGGCTCAGCAACACACATAGCACACAGCAAAGCCTAAGTCGGGTGCCGACACCGCATACCATCGTCGGTATTCTATCCATGTCAGCCTCTTTTATTAGAAAAATAGTTGCCCGCGGAAAAAGAAGGATCGCGGCATCCCGGCATGAGACACACCGAGACCGATACTTCCTTCTCCTTGGTTGATAAAGTATTTCTGGTCCAGCGCATTCACGATATCAAACCCCAACAGCAATTTCTGTCCATGCCACGGTAACGGAATGACATGGGCGATTGAAAAGTTATAGATCGTATAGGACGGACTATGGGTGGAGTTGGTCTTTGCGCCGGCCTCCGCCGTTCGAAGTCCCGATGCGAACAACATCTGCCCCGTGATCGTCGTTCGCTCGAACAATCGATAACTCAGCACTCCCGAAGCGGTCAGGGTCTGCTGGTGATCGCAATGGATTCCGCTGGGAGTATTAATATCCGCAATCTCGGCCGCATCCAATAAGAAATGGCCGGATTGCAACCCGTACCCTTTACATTGCCCCCATGCG
>CAZNBG010000420.1:0-3311 GCA_964570915.1 uncultured Nitrospira sp.
AGTTGCTCTCGGTGGTCGCCGTGTCGCTTTCGACGCTCCTGGCCATCATCGATCGCCATGTGACGATCGCATCACGCCTGGCGCGCGACAGCCACGCTCGGATGATCGAGGCGATCGAAATGGTCCCACAATGGTTCGCGCTGTTCGACGCGGACGACCGTCTGGTGATCTGTAACCGTAAGTACCGCGAAGTCGTGTCCACGCCCAACGATGACGTACAAACCGGGGAGTCGTTCGAATCGATCATTCGCAGGATTGCGAAACGAGGCGACATCCCGGCAGCGATCGAGGATGTCGAGGCCTGGGTGCAGATGCGCCTCGACATGCATCGCAATCCCAAAGGGCCGTACCTCCAATACCGGTCCAGCGGGGAGTGGATCCAGATCAACGAGAAAAAAACGCAGGAGGGCGGGATCGTGGCCATTGCTACGGACATTACAGCCTTGAAAAACGCGGAGCAGGCCGCGGAAGACGCGAATGCGCGGTTGGCCGGTTCGCTGGCGTTGGTGAAGGCCGCGAAGGCCCGCATGCAGGAAGAACTGAACGTCGGCCGCGATATTCAGATGAGCATGCTGCCGCGTGTGTTTCCAGCCTTTCCGGATCGGAAGGAGCTGGAGCTCTATGCCGTCCTCGAGCCGGCCCTCGAGGTCGGAGGGGATCTCTACGATTTTTTCATGGTGGATGACCGCCGGCTCTGTTTTGTGGTCGGCGATGTGTCCGGCAACGGGGTTGCCGCCGCGCTGTTCATGGCGATGACCAAGATCATGGTCAAGACCCGGGCGGCGTCCGATCCATCCCCCGCCAGTATCGTCACCCACGTGAACGATGCGCTCAGTCAGGACAACGATTCCTGTATGTTTGTGACCATGTATTTGGGTATCTTGAATCTCCGCGATGGCACGCTCGTCACGACGAACGCGGGTCATAATCATCCCTTGCTAAAGCGACGGGACGGGCACTTCGAATGGCTGACGGCCCAGGACGGCCCTCTGGTCGGTCCCATGCCGGGCATCGCCTACAAGGAAAGCACGATTCGATTAGCCCCCGGCGATGAGCTGTTCTTGTATACAGACGGGGTCACCGAAGCCGATAACAGGAAACGCGAACTGTTCGGCAACGAACGGTTGAAAGCCGTGCTTGACCAATCCAAGAGCGTCTCGGTCGTCGATCGCCTCGGTGAAGTCATGAACGCGGTGATGGCCTTTTCCGGTAATGCCCCGCAGGCGGACGATATCACCATGTTGGGATTGCGGTATCATGGTGTCGCTCCGTCCGAAAGACCGGCCGGGGTATTCCGTCAAACGATGGTCAATCAATTAACGGCCATTCCCGAGCTACAGACGGCGTTTGAAGAGTATGTCATGCAGTGGGAAGGGGCCAGGCCGCTGATCCCCACGATCAACATGGCGCTGGATGATCTGCTGAACAATGTGGTGCAGTATGCGTTCCCCCACGATTCGACGGTCCATCACATCGAGGTGGAAGGTGAAGTGCGCGGGGGATCCGTCGTGCTGCGCATTACGGACGACGGCATTCCGTTCAATCCCTTGACGGTAGCGCCGCCGGATCTGTCGCGGTTACTCCATGAGCGTGAGATCGGGGGATTGGGGATTCATTTGGTGCGCTCCATGTTCGACGAGGTGACGTACCATCGTGCCATCGGGCACAATGTCCTGACGGTGAAAAAGAAGCTGGTTTGAAGCGCACACTTCACCTCACAGGCACCGGCAAGATTGGGATCAGGACCGTTGACCTCGGGAAGTGCCGGCGAGGGTCCTGCAAGACCGAAGGAGGAGAGACATGACTGTCGTATCACGTCAGAACGGTGCCGTAATTATCGTCACCCCACAAGGCCGGTTCGACACGAACGGGGCGCCCGAGGTCGAGCGTGTCCTGACGGAGCACATCGAACGCGGGGAAAAACGGATCGTCCTCGACCTCTCCAAGGCTGAGTACGTGTCGTCGATCGGACTGCGGGTGATCCTCAAAACCGTGATGACGATGACCCGAATCGGCGGACGATTGGTGCTCTGCGATGGGAACGACCATGTCCGCACGGTGCTCCAGCTAAGCGGGGCCATGATTATGGCCATCCACGCGTCCACGCTCGACGAGGCGATCGCCAAGGTGCAAGCTCCGGCATAACCCGTATCGTGTTGCCGGGATGTTTTTGCCCTTACGTGTCGTTGCTATTCTCAGACTATCTGTGGCATAAGCGACGCCAGCCACCAGGAGCCAGGAGGCTTCGACAGGATCACTGAAATCGGGGGTACGCCGCCTTCGGGTTGAATCGCCTTACGGCTCAGAAGAGCAGACGAATTGTTCGAGGAAGAAAGGAGCGACACAATGGACCATGGGACCCGACATACGTTGCTGGTGTCTTCTCATGAGCACGACGGGATTACGTTCGTCAACATGCATGGCAGTCTTGCAGCCACCACCGCCGAACACGGTACTCAAGAAATGAAAAAGATCGTCGATGGAGGGGCGAAGAAAGTCATCGTCAATCTGTCCGATGTCGACTATATCAGCAGCGGGGGCATACGGGTGCTGATGCTGGCGCATAAGCAGCTCAACGGTGTTCAGGGGGAGATGAAAATTGCCGCAGCGAAGGGAATGGTCAAGCAAGCGCTGGAGGCAAGCGGGTTCAATCTCCTGAACCGCGTGTATGGAGGAAATATTCAGCTCTGCAATACGGAAGAAGAGGCGGTGGCGGCTTTTAAGGCCTAGCGGCGGAGCATCACGACCCAATGTCGGTTGAGACCAGCGGGCGCCTCGTGAAACAGCATTTTCCATTCGTCTATTGTCATCCAGTGAATCCCTGATGGCTTCTCGTCCCGTCGCCCCCAGACCAGACTCCTTGACGCAACGCTGCCGCGATCTTGTTCGCACGTGTACCTATGAAGACATCGTGGGGTGCATCATCTATGCGTCGCCGATCGTCTTTATGATCGGTCCTGCTGCCATCGTCGCCAATGACCCCATCATTGCCACCGTCGTCCAGAGCCTTGTGGGCTTTGTGCTCAGCTGCGTGTTGCACCGCATGGGTCATCGATTCCTGACCGCAGTCGCGAATGAACCGCGAACGGTCTACTTTTCCCGGACCCGGTGCTTTCCCGGGAGACTCACCTTGACGCAATTCTTGTGGATCATGGAGTTGATCGTCGGTGTGGCGGTATTCAGCGCGATCGTGGGGAAACGATTCCTACAGGCGGGCGACATGGCCGGCCTGCTGGGCGGCCTGAACCTCTTCCTTTTCGCCCTGGTTCTGTATTTTATTCCCGTTCATCTGGGGCGGCTGTGGATCAGTC
>CAZNBG010000421.1:0-3307 GCA_964570915.1 uncultured Nitrospira sp.
TGCCTGGAACGCAATCAGCGCCTTGATCTTGTGCTCGCCCATCTGGCGAATATCCGGTTCAGGATTCTCAAGGAAGCCCAACGTGTGGATGATGCGGTTGTCGGCATGCGAGAAGCCGTTCGCGCTCAGCTGAAGGAGGCGATGGTGAACGCTCAAGCATGGACGCACGCGCTGATGTCGAAGAGTCCTGCCATTCAAGTGCGCCGGGATCTGATGATCATTCCACAACTACGATCGCGATTGATGGGGGCGATGAACCATGGCCTCAAATGGAAGGCGCAGCAAGCCTCGGCCTGTCTCGGCAGATTGAACGGTTCGAGTCCGCTCGCCATCTTGGATCGGGGCTATGGGATGCTCGAGACGGTGCCGGGGCACCAAGTCATTCGGGATGCCGAACAAGTTTCCGTTGGAGAAGAGATTCTGGCGCGTTTGGCAAGGGGCCGTCTACGCTGTACCGTAAAGGAAGTGACGCCGGATTCGCCCGTTTAAAAGCGAACCGAGCCCTCGTTATAATGACCCTCGTGACTGCGTAAAGGAGAACGTTGTGGCTGGAGTGAAATTTGAGCAAGCGATGGCCAGACTGGAAGCCATCGTGGGTGAATTAGAGAAGGGAGATCTGCCGCTGGATGAATCGCTGAGAATTTTTGAGGAAGGCATCCGGCTATCCAAGAATTGTCTAAAAGTATTGGAAGAGGCCGAACGGAAAGTCGAGGTGCTTGTTCAGGACAAAAATGGGAAAAAGCAACTACGCGCCTTCACGTCCGATGACATCAACCTACAAGGTTCCGCAGAGGATGTATAACCGGTCGATCGTCTGATCACCGTTCGGTTCTCATTCGCCCTCCTTTTCATTTCAATGGGTACGAAAGCACGACTCGAGAAAGATCGTTGTGACCATGTGCTGACGGCTCAGGGATTGGTGCAGAGCCGGGATGCCGCGGCCCGCATTATTCTTGCCGGAAAAGTCAAAAGCAACGGGGTCGTCGTCGATAAACCGTCCAGAATGATTCCTGTCGATGCGCTTATTGAAATTGCCGGGGAGAGTAAGCCGTTTGTCAGCCGAGGCGGTGAAAAACTGACGGCAGCTCTGGATTCCTATTCGATCGTCCCGCAGGGAAGGATCTGTCTCGATGTCGGATGCTCGACCGGCGGCTTCACCGACTGCTTGCTGCAGCGAGGGGCGGTACGGGTCTACGCCGTTGATGTCGGCTATGGCCAGTTCGATTGGCGGCTTCGGCAAGATCCGCGCGTCGTGCTGATTGAGCGAACCAACATTCGCTCTATGGCACGCTCGGTCATACCGGAACCAGTCGACCTTGTCGTCGTGGACGTGTCTTTTATCTCCTTGACGAAGGCCCTTCCGCCCATCATTCAATTCCTGCGGACTCAAGCCACAATCATCACCTTGATCAAGCCGCAGTTTGAAGTGGGAAAGGGTCAGGTGGGTAGGGGCGGCGTCGTCCGCGATGAGACACAGCGAACGGAGGCCGTCCAGAGAATCTTACGGTTTGCGACGGACATGGGATTACAGCTGAGGGGGACCATGGCTTCTCCGGTCAAAGGGAAAAAAGGCAATCAGGAAATATTAGCAATCTTTGAGTACAACGTCCCGTTTCATGGTATGTAAGGTGTGTCGTAATTGCCGACAGCACAATCAGGAGGGCCCATGAAAGTACTCGTGACGGGCGGCGCCGGGTTTATCGGGTCTCATGTGGTGGACCGACTTGTCGAAGAGGGCCATCAGGTCATCGTCGTCGACAATTTGTCCACTGGAAAACGCAAGAACGTCAACCGTGCGGCGAGTCTGTATAAGACCGACATTACCAGCGGGCGTCTTGAACGGGTCTTTCGCAATGAGCGGCCCAACGTCGTTCTCCATCTCGCGGCCCAGATTAGTGTGCGCAACTCGGTGGCCGATCCGGTGTTCGATGCACAGGTCAACGTCCTGGGAACCATGAATGTGTTGCAGCAAGCCGTTCGGTACGGATGCCGAAAGGTCGTGTTCTCCTCGTCCGGCGGTGCGATCTATGGTGAACAGGAAACGTTTCCGGCCGCTGAGGCTCACGTGAATAATCCGCTGTCGCCATATGGGATCAGTAAACTGTGCGGTGAGCATTATCTGTCCTACTTCCAGCGCACGAGTGGCATTCCCGTGGTCAGTTTACGGTATGCCAATGTGTATGGACCACGGCAGGATCCCGAGGGAGAAGCTGGTGTCGTTGCCATCTTCATTCAGAAGATGTTGAACAATGAGCAACCCATTATCAATGGAAATGGCCGCCAAACGCGCGATTTTGTGTTCGTCGATGATATTGCGGAAGCCAACCTGGCCGCCATGGGTCAGGATGCGCATGGAGTCTACAACGTCGGCACTGGGACCGAGACATCCGTGAACGAGCTGTTCCGCGTGCTTGCCGATCTCACCGGTTCCAGTGCCAAGGAAGTCCATGGGCCGGCCAAGCCGGGTGAGCAGCTTCGAAGCGTGATCGATCCCTCCAGGATCAAACAGGAATTAGGATGGGAGGTCAAAGTGGATCTCGCCGACGGGCTCAAGCAGACGGTCGAGTTCTTCCTGGGGAAAAAATAGACGGCACCTATGCCGTTACCCTTACCCGTATCAGTATCGAGGCACGGACCCATCGACTTGCACGGACCAGGCATCGATTCCGCCGACCAAATTCTTCACGTTCGAGAATCCCTGCTGTAACAGGAATCCTGTCGCGTCACTGCTCCTCATCCCATGGTGACAGTACGCGATAATCTCGGTATTCTTATCCAATTGTGACACTGAGTTGGGTAAGGTTCCGAGTGGAATGAGGATGGAGTTGTCCAGCTTGGCGAGTTGATTCTCCCAAGGCTCTCGGACATCAAGAAGTACCAGCTTGTCTCCTTTATCGATTCGAGCCTTCAGTTCTTGGGGAGTAATGGCAAAGTTCATGTGACGTCCTCCTCTGGCTGGAGCGAATCATAAGCGACCGGAGAAAAGACTGTCAAATGCGGGTCGCCGCGCAAGCTGCTGTATGTTCCGCATTCTACCCTTTCCGTGATTCAGACCGGGTCGAACACCCATTGCCCGCGTCGATCGGGAAGGGTGAGCGCCTGATTGAGGTGGTTGATGAAGGCCGACCGTGGAATTTCTTCCGCGCCGAACCGCATGACATGAGGGGAAGATTGCTGGCAGTCGATGAGCTGAAACTCCCACTCCCGAAGCTGTTGCACGAGCCTGACCAGTGCCACTTTTGATGCGTCGTCCACGGTGGTAAACATCGACTCGGCAAAGAATGCGCCGCCGAGCGCCACACCATAG
>CAZNBG010000422.1:0-3298 GCA_964570915.1 uncultured Nitrospira sp.
CGCTGGCGATTGTCCTCGAGGAAGCGCGGCTCCCCGCCGTCCTTCTTGCGACGGTACTGATGGACCGCTAAGATTCGCTGACCAAACGGTCAAATGCAGAGAAGGAGTGAAATATAGGATGCGGTACCCGCTGCACGTAACGACAGATATGATGAAGTGGCAGGCGAAGAATAAGTTGCAAGGCCGGAAACGATATCCGGTCGTGCTGATGCTTGAGCCTCTCTATACCTGTAATCTGGCCTGCGTCGGCTGTTCGCCAGAACGTCATTCAGGTGAATTAAAAGATCGGCTGACTCTCTCTCAATGTCTTCAGGCTGTCGATGAGTCTGGTGCACCGGTCGTCTCTATTTGTGGCGGCGAACCAACCGTGTATCCAGAGCTTCCTGAGCTTGTCTCCGAAACGATTGGCCGTAAGCGACATGTGATCGTGTGTACCAACGCTCTCCTCCTTGAGCGTTTCTATAGCAAAGCACAACCACACAAACGGTTAACCCTCAACGTGCATCTTGACGGCTTGCGCGAAACCCATGATTTCGTTTGTGCGCGTGACGGAGTGTTCGACAAAGCTATTGAGATGATTAAGGAAGGCAAACAGCGCGGTTACACCGTGTGCACAAACACCACGGTCTATCGTGAGACAAGGATGGAAGAGATCGAGGAATTATTTTCCCTCCTCACCACGCTTGGTATTGATAATATGCTGGTGTCTCCTGGGTATCACTACGAGAAAATCCAGGAGAATCACTTCCTCTTCCGTCAAGAGATCCATCAGAAATTCAAAAGAGTTTTGCAGTTGTCGAAGAAATATCGCCTCGGCTCTACCCCGCTCTTTCTCGAATTCGCCGCAGGAGAGCGTGAATATCCGTGCACACCGTGGGGCAATGTCACTCGCACCCCATTCGGTTGGAAGGGCCCATGTTACCTCATTGGTGATAAGTACTTTAAGACCTGGGACGAATTCTGGAATGAGGTAGATTGGAACTACTGGGAAAAACGCATTGATCCCCGCTGCCACGATTGCTTGATGCACTCAGGATTCGAGGCATCTGTCGCTCGTACTTTCCCTGAAAACCCGCACGACATGTGGAAGATGGCTCGCTGGATGTTTTCATGATCGCTCCTACAGAGGTGCAATCATGAAAGTCGCGCGGCTTTACGATTCAACCGACATCCGCTTCGAAGACGAGCCGATTCCGACTGTTGGACCTGGAGAGGCGCTAATTCGTACGCGAGCGTGTGGCATCTGCTCTGGCGATGTCATGGGCTGGTACATGAAAAAGAAGGCACCGCTGGTCTTTGGCCACGAGCCAGCCGGAGAAGTGGTCCAAGTCGGTGCTGGCGTCACGGATTTTCGTCCTGGCGATCGTGTCTTCGTGCATCATCATGCCCCCTGTTTTACGTGCCGCGCCTGTCAGCGTGGAGAGTTTGTTCAATGTCCGACATGGAAGGCGTCACGGATTGTGCCGGGTGGCATGGCCGAGTATTTTCTCGTTCCAAAAGAGAACCTCTCTGGCGACACGCTCGCCCTTCCATCTGACTTGACCTTTGCTGATGGTGCGCTCATTGAACCGGCCGCCTGCGCTGTAAAATCTGTACGTAAGTCAGGCATGCAACATGGGGATCATGTCTTCATCATTGGCCTTGGTATTATGGGCCAACTACACGTCGCGCTGGCGCGACACGCGGGCGCTGGGAATGTGATCGGTACCGATTTTGTTCCGTATCGACGAGAGAAGGCACTTTCCCTTGGGGCAGACCTTGCACTCGATCCATCCCTTGGGGCTATTGAAGAACAGTTACGTCAACGCACTAATGGCGAGATGGCAGAGGTCGTGATTGTCGGACCTGGGTCGATTGAAGCAATGGAACTTGGAATTCGTTGCGCAGCTAAAGGGGGAACGGTCGTCCTCTTTACTACGAGCACACCGGAAGCCACACTACCGGTTTCTCCGCATTACCTCTACTTCAATGAGATTCGTCTGATTCCGAGTTATTCGTGTGGTCCGAATGATACCCGCGAGGCGCTACAACTCATACGGGAAGAGGTCGTCACTGCCGAGAAGTTTATCACCCACCGTTACCCCTTCGCCGCGTTGCATGATGCCTATAAAACTGCCTCTGACGCACGTGACTCAATCAAGACTCTCGTCGAGTTTTCCTAAAAACCTACTTCGACGGCAACGTTTGATTCGTGGGGTTCTCACTTCACTGGAAAAACAAAGGCAGCTTCCTTCATAGAGAAAAGAAGCTGCCTCGCTCGGTTCCTGGCCTGATGATTTACTTATTTAGAGACTTTCTGAGTTTTGAGTCGTAGGTCCCTGCTATATTTTCAATCTTTTGTGCCGCAGCTTCCATACGCGCGGCCGCAGCTTCAGCTCGTTTCGCCGCATCTTCGGCTCGTGTCGCTGCCTGTGCAGATCGATCAGCAGGTGCTGACCAGGTATCCTTGATCTCAACTTGGCGCGCTGCACACCCAATATTGACCACAGCCAGGAGCATAGTAGCGGTAACGGGTGTTACCATTGTCTTCCATGTCTTCATTGCATGTTCCTCTTGCCTCTCCAACCTCGACCGCTTACTTTCTCATCCCTTTTGTCGTCATCGCTTCAATGCGGGCCGCGGCATCTTCACACTTCCTTGAGGCTGTTTCTACACGCCCTGCAGCTGCCTCGGCACGTTTAGCGGCATCTTCTGCACGGCTGGCGGATTGACTCGAACGGTTGGCTGCATCAGTCCACGTATCTTTCACTTCATGCTGAGTTGCACACCCGATATTGGTAACTGCGAATAAAGCCAATGCCGTTCCTATTGGCGTTTTGATAAAGCGTCGCTTGAGCGGCAATTCGTTTGGCGAGCTCCTTTTTCGCAGTCGTCATATCACCGCGGACGAACGCCTGGTAACTGGGATCCTCCGGCTCGCGGTAGGCTTGCGCACGCTCCAACTTGAAGAAACATGATCGCACCCTCTCCCATAACGGCAGAAAAATTGCTTTGCACTCGTCCCGGTCGAGCGCCTGGGATACGGTATCGCTTTTCGGAGGAAATTCTGGAAAATGTGGGGAAGAATGCTGAGACATGAAGCTTGTGAGTTGAGTCTTACTTAGCTGGGATATCGTTCCTCGCTCGCAGTAGCGTGCTTCGCGGGATAGTGATGATTCGTTCATCTGGGCCGCAGGAGGCATCCAACGGAAGGAAGCGCGACAGCTCTTCCGTTCTGTCGCATCCAATAACCGCAAAATCTCCCGATTCAAGTTCGAAGATGTCCGGACAATTATTCGCAGCGGGTGTGTTCCTGCCA
>CAZNBG010000423.1:0-3294 GCA_964570915.1 uncultured Nitrospira sp.
GCGTGGCTCAAACGACACAGCATTTTGACTTCCAGTGCCCATGTGCCGATAGAATTCCGGGGAGGCCAATGCCCGAACACTGTTGCCTGTGCAGTCGAATTCCTTGTGCGTCTTCGTCGACAAAAACCGGTGAGGGCCCATCATGAATGCCCCAAACGGCGCATTCCCCTGCATCCACTTATAATCGGTTAACTGCCACAGCGTCACGCGATCCCCGCCTCGGCGAATCGTCGTGGGATCGTAGTACACCATTTCCCGTGATGGGGATTGATACGCGCTGTCGACGGCTACCCAGGTTTCCCCAGGCGGCATCTCGCCATATCCCCGGGGTTGACGGACCTGATAACTGGGATCTCCGCAGGACGCAAGGAGGAGAAAGAGAGCACAGAATGACAGGGCGATGCCGGTTATCTTAGGCATAGATCCTTCACCGGATAACGCATTCTAACAGAAGCAGACCGCATTGTTCAGAACAGATACGCCGGTATCGGTTCCGATACAGTCATTGAAGTCGCTCTCAATCTCTCCGGCGGGTGCTCCTCTGGGCAGGGCCTAGCACAAACCTACTGCTTCGGCCAGCTAGAAGGCCGTCAGTCACAACCATTCTTAGCGATCGAGATCAAGGGTACTGCTCTTGCTGGTTCGTAAACGACGGAAGGACGGCGCAACAATTCCTGAGGATCAGCGCGGCAGGCGCGAGCGGTTCTTGGTGTCAGTCTTTCAATCGCTGTAATTCAAGATGCAGGGTCTGGACACCGTCTGCGATCCAGAGGTGCCCGTCTTGGATGGTCCATTGTAATTGCATGCTGGGTTTCGCCATCGACGCGAGGGCGCGAACGCCCTCCATCGGGAGTAGTGTCACGGCGAGGTTCTTCAACCGGTCGAGCGACGAACTCTGGTTTGCCCACCACGCTTCCGCGCCGCGGGCTCCATAGACATAGACGATGACCTGTTTGGAGCGGCCGCAGGCCTGCCGGAGGATCTTCTCGTCCGGCTGACCGATCTCGATCCACAGCTCGATCGCGCCGGTGATATCCCGTTGCCACAGAGCTGGATCATCTTCGGCGCTCACCCCGCGGCCGAATGACAAAGCCTCGTCTGCATGGAGCGCAAAGGCGAGCACTCGTACCATCATACGCTCCTCCGTCTCGGACGGATGACGCGCGAGAGTGACAGCATGATCCTGGAAGTACTGGCGATCCATATCGGCAATCTGCAACGCGGCTTTATAGATGGTGGAGTTCGAAGCCATCGTGCCAGGAGTGTTAGGGGAGTTCGGCAATAAACATCTGTTCAACCCGCTTGCGCGCCCAAGGCGTCTTGCGCAGAAACGTGAGACTCGACTTGATCGTCGGGTGATGACGAAAGCAGCGGATGGGTACTCGTGCGCCTAGTTTCGCCCATCCATGACGTGCCACCAAGGTCGAAACTATGGATTCCAATGTGATCCCGTGCAAGAGATCGCGGGGATGAACCATGGGGGGCGGTTGGTTCATGCGTTCCTAGTCGCACTCTTTAAACTGTGACTGCTGACAATGCCGCGCCATCTCCTGCGCCTCCTTGATCTGCGCGGCGGTCATTTGTGAGGTCAGATGGTCTCGACGCTCCATAGCGATCTTTCCCTCATCGCCATTCAACATGGCGGCAGCGACCGTGTACCACATCAGCGCGCGAACGACATCTTTCCGGACGCCTCGTCCCCTCTCATAGAGTAGCCCCAGATCGTTCTGGGGGCCGGCGTAGCCCTGCGCCGCCGCCTTGCGAAACCACGTGAGTGCCACGGAGTGGTCCTGCCGGACGCCTCGTCCTTTTTCATACATGAGGCCAAGATAGTACTGGGCCGATGCCACTCCTTGCTCGGCCAGGGGATTGAAGAGACGTGCCGCTTGTGTATAATCGCCCCGCTCATACGCAAATTCCGCCTCCTCACTGGACGGTGCTGCCACAACGCACTCTGGTCCCACCCCTGACGCGCAGGCCAGAACCACAAACATGGCAAAGACACGACGCCACATCAACATCATCCTTTCACTAAGACCCATCGCGACAGAAGAGGATGGCCTCAACGCTTGGCAGAAAATCAGAAAACAGCTCATTCTACTTTGTGCAATCCGGCAGGTCTATGGATTTGAAGAGCACCATCTTATGGAGAGGCGAGGGTGGAGGCGGAACGGCATGTATCGCCGCAAGTCGAAACAGAGCTCTCTTCCATTGAATTAAGCCGCACTCCAACATCGAGGATGAACGACAGGAGCCAGGTCAAGCGCCTCTCGGTCGTCTACTCGGTCGCAACGTCGATTCCATGTCAAACCGCGGTGCGATGCGGTTCACCCAGACTGTATCACCAAGCGGGCGGCCGTGTTGCACGCGGAGCCGGAGTGCCTCACGCCCCGAGCCAGGATCTTCTTAGCGTGTGGCCACGGTCTGGGATTCTCGCGCAGCCAGAGACTGTCGGCGATTATTGGAAATGGTGCGGTCGATAATGGCGCCGCAATTGAGGCATTTCCATGCGTAGAACACGAGAAAGAAATCCGAGAACCGCTCCAGCATCATCATGCCCTTACATTTCGGACAGTCCATTGATCCCTCCTAGGTTAGTCGGTTGCGTGCACAATCAAGATTAACCTAAGCAAAAGCCGCACCAAATTGTCATATGCTGGTATTGCAATGAGTTCTGAGTTACGTAGTAAACCTGAGCAGAGAGGTTATGAAAAGTTTGACGCGCGGCAGAGTTCAGGCCGTCAATGTTTTGTCAGCGTGCCCACGAGAAATCGGAGGCATCGTTGTTGGAAGGTGGTTTCCGGAACGAGAGTGCGGGTGTCTCTTGGCCCTTATTGGCTTGGCCAGGATTGGATCGGCACGGCGGAGATGGCATTCTGTGGTGAACCCTCGATCACCCGGTCGCTATAGGCGAGATAAATATAGGTCTGGCGTTTCTTGTCGAAAAAGCGGACGACTTGGAGTTTCTTGAAAATCAGGGAGCGACTCTCACTGAAAACCTTTTCCCCTTCCTTCGGTTCACCCACAATGCGAATAGGACCGACTTGACGGCAGGCCAGTGAGGCATCTGAGGTTTCCTCTGCCAATCCGACCATGCCTTTCAAGCCACCTTTTTTTGATCGACTCAGATAACACGTAATGCCTTCAATCTTTGGGTCGTCAAACGCTTCAACCACAATTTTGTGATCTGGCCCCAATAAGTTAAATTTTGTATCAACACTCCCAACTTCCTCTGCATTACTGGACACATCCATGGCTGCGCAACAGAACAACGTGGCCATAAATTTCTTTTTT
>CAZNBG010000424.1:0-3291 GCA_964570915.1 uncultured Nitrospira sp.
CGAGCGTTTCCATGACCGCGCATGTCGCCCCTTCGAAGAGTTCCTGGAGCGAATCGCCGGAGGCGTCGAACGCCAGATCGGCTATGGCGACGTCGTCCAGAAAGTGAAAAGAGTGGGACATCCGAGTGCACTCGAAGCGCGAGACCGATCAGAATACGTCGCGAGGAGAGAGTACCACCTGATTGCAGGCTATTCGAGCTCGAAGACCTTGGGGAAGTCGGTGAGATTACGACAACCGTCCCTCGTCACTAACACCATGTCCTCGATTCGAACCGCTCCCAGTCCTGGATAATACAGTCCTGGTTCGACGGTGACGACGTGGCCCTCTTGCAGGAGCGACCCGGTTCGACTGATACGAGGCGCTTCGTGAATATCCAGCCCCACTCCATGCCCAGTCCCGTGAAAATACCCCTGCATGCGGCCGTTCACCAAACCGGTCTTGTATCCAGCCTTTTCGAAACGAGCACAGATGCCTTGATGAATTTTCATTCCGTCGGCACCGTCTTTGATCTTGTCGATGGCCTCTTCCTGGGCATCCTTCACGATCCCATACAACTGCTTTAATTCCTGACTCACCATCCCGCGTACGACCGTACGCGACATGTCTGCAAAATAGCGGCTCATTGCGGAACGAGGGAACACATCGAAAATAATGCTGCGATGAGCCGGCAAGGGTCCGCTCCCTTCATTGTGTGGATCACAGGCTTGCTCCCCTCCCGCCACGATTGTATGTTGGGCCACGCAGTCCTGTTCCATAAGTCTCACGTTGATCAGCTGCTTCACTCGCTCGGAGGTCAAGACGGCTCCGTCAAGCCAGAGCGCTCCATCACGAATCGTCGCCCGCCGCAGCATGTCATGCGCCGAAGCCACAGCATCTTCTGTGGCACGTTGAGACTGTTCGATATGGCGAACCTCCTCCGTAGTTTTCACCACACGTTGTTCGTAGAAGGGATCGCGTTTCGGTTTCAGACTATATCCCAGCTCTTGCAATCGTGTGGCGTGAATGAACGGGAAATTGGCCGGCACCAGCAGGTGGCGGACTTTGAACTCTTTTAACACGACGTGGACGATATCGACCGTCGTGGGGTCTTTGATACCCTGGTTCTTCGCCTTCTGTTCGATCTCAGAGTAGGACAGCACTCGATCGACCGACGCTTGGGCTCTGGCACGATCCATTTCCAGATCACTCATGACCATCACCCGCTCGCCCTTGACTTCCAAATAGATAAACTGATCGGGAGCAATGAATCGGGTCGCATAATACAGATTCGAGTCATGCTCACTGGGGGCAATAAACAGTGTGGCCGATTCTAGTTGGGAGACGGTGGGGCGTTTCATGGATGTATCAATGGGATGATAACACTTGGCCAAGCAGCAAGGACGCAATCAAGATGCTCAAAATGGTTGCTCGGCAAGGCCGCAGCAAGTGAGGGACCGAGGCGTACCCTCTGGGGTACGTTGAGGGACTACGCGATGCGAGAACGAAGCCGGCAAGCATTTTCAGCATCTTGAACGGGATGCTAGCATGGGAGCGTAGGTCGGTCAAGAATTGCGGCCGGTCAAGGCACGACAGGAGCCGGTGAGATCGTCATATCCTTTGGCCTCACTCCCGTTTCTTCATCGGGCGTCACCAAATCCATAGGAAGCGTCAGGGTATTCGTTAAGACATCGACAGCCAGTTGGGCCAAACCCGACAGGCCGGTCGCAAAGGACTTTACCGGTAAATAGGTCACTTCAGGATCTTCCATCGCGCCCTTCATGGTGAACATCGCGGTGGCGAGCCCCTTGCGGTCTCCGGCAATGATTCGGCCAAAGAGCGGAATCGTCTTGAGAAATTGTGAGTATGACCCAAACGGACTCACGGCGACGGCAAGATCCAGCTGATCCGTCGGCAAATCGTAATTTCCGGCGGCGGTTATCTTCAGAATCGGGCTATCGATAATGAGATTTTCCGTCTGAAACATGCCGTCTTGAATCACCACGGTCGCGGATATCCTGTTGTACGGAAGTCCCTCTTTTTCAAGATCGACCTTCCCCTGTAACACGGCGGGCAGATTCAGCAGGCTGATAATCTTCCAGATCGCCTGCTCGTTTGATTTCAAGATACGCCCGTTTTCCAACAACAGCTCAACTTTTCCGTTCAATGACGGGTAGATCCCGTGGGGATTGCGTCCGTGGCCTCGAAGCACGCCGCTGAAGCGGATCTCTCCTGACACGCCGTGGATTTGCGTTTTAGCCAGTTTCAAGAGGTCATCGAATTCCACCCCGGTAGCCCGAAACGAGAGGTCAAGATCCGAGGGCGCCTTGGGTGGCAGGCGCACCACCAGCCGCCCAGCCACTTGTCCGCGAGTCGACTCGCCGGAAATCCGATCGATATCCAGCACACCGTCCTGAATATTGAGACGAGCGGAAATCGAGCCGAACTTCATATGCCTGTAGTGCCCCCGTGCAATAGCGGCCGACATAGTGACGTGACTGGTGGCCGCCAAGCTTTCGAGGAACTCACGCATCGGAGTCCGTTCACCTTTCGGAATCACCAGACCCAAGTCAAGCTGGTTTGATTCGATCCTCCCGGTGATGGACGGCTTTACCGGCCAATTCCGAATCGCGGCCTCAACTGCGATGTCGCTACCTTGAACTTTGAAGGACAGCCGCTTCAGTTCGACTTCGTTGCGCACAAATTTTACACGCGCATAGAGATCCTGAATATGCCCTTCGATCCCCCTGGCCACCATCAACCCATTCGTCAAGCCCATCCATCCCGTGATCCGCCACGCCTTCCAATCTGTCTCTTTTCCTTTGATATCGAGCGAGAGCTCAAGGTTACCCGCCTCAAGCCACGTCTTGGATATCCATTCCGGCAGACTGGATACCGACAACGTGCTCGTCGCCACGACCATATCGATCATGAAGCGATCGCCGAAATGCATGGCTCCCTTGGCTGGAATACTCACCGCGGGCAGGACCAGCTCTACCCGATGCAACGTCACGCCGGTGCCTTGGGGCATTACGCCCTCAAACTCCAGCGTGGCATGCGCGCCGATTGGCTTCTCCACCGATCCAAGTGTCACTTTAGCCTCATCGAGTACAACTGATCCTCGAATCTGCGGTCTCGTCGTCGTACCTGAAAGAGCAACCGCTGAGCTGAGCGTACCCTCTAAGACGCCCGGTTGGATTGCCGCGGATCGGGACAACCGTGCCATCTGCGCCGCATCGCCGCGCGCGCGGATGACAAAGTCTCGAAAGACACTCGCCACTCCGCCGACGATCATCCCTTGGACCTGCACAGCG
>CAZNBG010000425.1:0-3283 GCA_964570915.1 uncultured Nitrospira sp.
GGGGGAATCCTGCAGGCATCGGTTACAGCGGTATCGGCTATTTGACGTCCGGCGTACGGGTTCTTGCATTGGCAGAAAAGGATGGAGGGCCGTTTGTCGCCCCCACACAAGAGAATGCTATGAACGGGTCGTACCCGCTCTGGCGGCATCTGCTGATTTATGTGAACAAAGCGCCGAACAAACCACTTGATCCACTCGTGAAGGAATTCATCAAGTTTATTTACAGTAAAGAAGGACAAGCCATCGTGATCAAGGATGGCTTCTTTCCACTGCCTCAGACCGTTATTGAAAAGGAATTGCCGAAAGTCGAATAGAGCTTATGCCAAGCTGTCGGGGATAGATTCATCGTGAAGGGCACATGATCGCTCACTCTCCTGTGAGAGGTGCAAGACGGATGGCAATGCGGGTGTATCGGGGAGAAGAGTCCCAGTTAGGATATGAAAGTACCGCCATTCACTCCAATACCGGCTGTTCAAGGAGAACCGTCATCAGGCCGGGGGTCGTTTCCGACCCCGGCCCTCGTCGGTGGAGTGGTCAGTCGCCGTCAAATCAGGACAATCACGGATCGGTTCACGGGCTTCATCATCAAGACCGGCGGGATCGGCATTATCCTGTGCATTCTCGGGATGTGTGCGTTTCTGGTGAAGGAAGTCGTTCCGCTCTTTCAACCAACCCGCGCAACATCGACTGAGCCCATCGCACTCACCTCGCTCGGCCATGCGTTTTCCGCTGCCATCGTTGGAATCGACGAACAGCAAGAAATCGCCTATGTGCTACGCGGTGATTCCCTCGACTTTGTCTTCATGGGAGGGACAGCGCACACTTCATCCAAAACCCCTTCGCGTGTCTTGTTGCCGGATGGGTCTGTCACGGCGTTAGCGCGTGCCTTCGGGAAAGGGCACAATTTGGCCATGGGCACTGGGGATGGACGCGTCATTCCGGTGGAGATCGAGTTCGTTCAGGAATTTATAGGCAACGACCGTTCAACCTCCTCGGTCGTCACCGTCATGGCCCCGTTCCTTGCCGCACCAACTCCACACGCGATCACAAAATTGGCCTATCAGCGCACGGAATCCGATGTTCGCATCGTCGCGCTCTTGGAAAACCAACAGCTCTGGTTGACCACGAACCGGACCACATCGCGCCCAGATGGAACCAGTGATTCTTCGATTACGCGGGCCGATCTTACCTCCAATATCCCGGGTCGAATCACGGCCTTCACCCTCGGAAGTCATGCGGAAATTCTTTCGGTCGGAACCGAAGAAGGCAAATTATATCAACTCGATATTCAGGAACCTGTTCATCCGATTCTGATCGAGACGACTCAGGTCTCTGACAAAGGTGAGGCCGTGACCGCCCTTGCCTACTTGATGGGAGATCGGAGCCTTGTTGCCGGCAGCGCATCAGGACAGATTGCCGTGTGGACACCTGTGCGGGAACACCCTGGAACGAATACGACCCATATGAAGGCCATCCATCGGTTCGCCGCTCATTCGAGCGCGGTCACCGATATCACGATTTCCCAGCGGGACAAGGGATTTATTACCACCGATGCCGGAGGGGAAATCCGGCTGCATCACTCGACGTCTGAACAAACGTTGCTTACGCTCACTCCGCAACAGGGCCTACTCCACAATACCTATTTCTCTCCGAAAGCGGATGGACTGGTCAGCCTGTCCGAAAATGATCGGCTGGTTCATTACCAGATTCGTAATCTCCATCCAGAAATCACATGGGGAACCTTGTTATCTCCGGTCTGGTATGAAGGGTATGATCGGCCGTCGCTTGTGTGGCAGTCCTCGAGCGGATCGGACGACTTTGAGCCCAAGTTCAGCTTGACGCCCCTTATCTTCGGCACCATAAAGGGCACGTTCTACGCTATTTTGCTAGCGGTTCCAGTGGCGGTGCTGGCCGCGATCTACACGGCGATGTTCATGCATCCGAATCTCCGCGCGAAGATCAAGCCCACGATTGAAATCATGGCGGCGCTTCCCACCGTGGTCCTTGGATTTCTTGCCGGACTTTGGTTTGCCCCGGTTCTGGAGCGAAACTTTCCCGCGATGACGGCCATGGTTTTTGTGCTTCCACTGGCCATCCTTGTCTCCGCCGGGCTCTATCAGATGTTGCCCGCCTCCTTTCGCCATCGTGTCCGTCCGGGTGTCGAGGCATTGTTGATGATGCCGGTCATTATCGCCGTTGTCTGGTGGTGTCTTGCGACCAACACGTGGTGGGAATCACTCTTGTTCGACGGCCACTATAAGCCATGGCTGGAGGCGCACCTCGGTCTGAATTATGACCAGCGAAATGCCATCGTCGTCGGCATGGCCATGGGATTTGCCATCATTCCGATTATCTACAGTATCTCGGAAGAGTCCCTGTCAAATGTTCCAAAGAATCTCATCGCTGGTTCCTTGGCGCTTGGTGCGACACGGTGGCAAACGCTTGCGCATCTGGTCCTGATCTCGGCTAGCCCGGGTATCTTCTCCGCCCTCATGATCGGGCTAGGCCGCGCTGTCGGAGAGACGATGATCGTCCTGATGGCGACCGGGAATACACCCATTATGGACTGGAGTTTATTCAATGGGTTTCGAACGCTCTCCGCGAATATTGCGGTGGAGATTCCTGAAGCCCCGTACGGTGGGACCTTGTATCGCACGCTCTTCTTGGCGGGGTTGCTCCTGTTTGCGGCTACCTTTGTCCTCAACACGCTAGCCGAAATGATTCGACAGCGGCTTAGGGCAAAATATAGTCAATTCTAGTGCGAGCAGATCTCGACGGGAGAGCCAGTCAAGATCGGCAGATAGCGGTACGTCGTCCATGAAGGGTACGATCAAGCCGGTACACGAGTGATTCGATGAAACAGTGGTACAAGCATTTTGTGGCTAGCGGCGAGCTCTTCATATGGAGTTGCGGAGCTGGTCTTTCCCTGTCGCTCCTCATGGTCGGCGGGCTTCTGGTTCTCATCCTCATCAATGGATTTGGATATTTCTGGCCGGCTGACCTGATCGAATTGACGCTGAAGGATGGTAAGCATGTGATCGGCCAGTTGGCCGGAGAGGAAGTTGGTCCGAAAGGTATTCCACGAATCAGGATGAAGATCGGGAATCGCGATCTCTACGGGTTGGACTATCGATGGATCAACACCGATCAAATCATTGAACGGACGAAACCGGTCGATCTTGTCATGGTGGAGCGACGCGAGTGGGGCAACTTCTATGGACGCCTGCGGGCCCTCTCCAAAGAAGACCAGGTTGTGGCCGAAGGTGCGAATGTCGTGTGGCAG
>CAZNBG010000426.1:0-3271 GCA_964570915.1 uncultured Nitrospira sp.
TTTGCCCTCCTCCCATGCCGAATTGACGTCCGGATGCCGTCGCAGTGCCCAGGCCGGCCCTTTGACAAGCACGTCCGTGTAAGAAACCCGGCCGGCTGCCTTTTCTTGCACCGGACCCAGCAACGCCTCCCGCAAGCTTACGAGTCGATCGGCTAGCACTTCCATCGTTAGATAAAAGTGAGGAATCGTTTGAAAGCTCTCGGCCATGCGTTCCGCACTTCGCTTGCGAATGCCGCTCAGCGTGATGGTGTCTTCTATTGCGGAGGCTGTAGGATCCGGTTTGTCAATTTGAGTAACGGATGTGCGGGTTTGTGGCATCGATGGCACAGAGGAAAGATTGCTGATGGCCTGACTTACATCGCTCTCGATGATTCGGCCGCCAGGTCCGGACCCTTTGAGACCCCGCAGATCGATCCCGTATTCCCGTGCCAGCTTTTTGGCAGCGGGCGAAGCCTTGAACAAAAGATCTGATGTCGTTTGAGCTTCGGCAACACCACCAGTATTGAGTTGCTTCGGCTCAATAATTGTCTGTGCTATCGCAGCCGGCGGACCAGGCAGATTGTTGATTATTTCGTCCGGCCCTGCAATGATCGCGATCGTCTGTCCGACATTCAGTGTTGAGCCCGGCTCGGCCAAAACCTTGCGCAGGATGCCTGACGCCGGAGCGGGAACTTCCATCATCACTTTGTCCGTCTCGACTTCGAAGAGAGATTCCCCCTCAGTAAGCTGCTCACCCTCCCGCTTTAACCAAGAGACAATTGTCCCTTCCTCCATGGTCAAGCCCAGCTTGGGCATGATCACCTCAATCGCCACAGTCAGTTTCCCTCTCAACCAAGCTAAAGAAGCTGTTTCACGGCTTGAATGATATCTTTTTCTTGGGGGATCGTTTCGGCTTCCAGCCGTTTGGAGTAAGGGACAGGAATATCTTCGGAAGCCACACGTTGGATTGGAGCGTCCAGATATTCGAGCGCCTCATCCATGATGCGAGCAGCGAGCTCCGAGGTAAAGCCCCCGGTGCGGCATCCCTCATTGACAATGACCACACGCTTGGTCTTCTTGACAGACCTGAGAATCGTATCCATATCCAGGGGCTTTAGGGTGAGTGGGTCTACTACCTCGACATCAATTCCATCTTCTTCTGCGAGCTTCTGAGCGGCACTGAGAGCAAACAATGTCATACGAGAGGTCGAAATGATAGTGACGTCCCGGCCAGGACGCTTAACATCGGCCACTCCGATCGGAAAGGTGTATTCCTCTTCCGGAACAAACCCCTTGCTGCTGTAAATGAGTTTGTTTTCGTAGAAAATCACCGGATTATCGCTGCGGATCGCACTCTTCAATAGTCCCTTTGCGTCGTACGGAGTAGAGGGCATGATCACCACCAAGCCAGGGATATGAACAAAAAGCATCTCCAAACTTTGAGAATGCTGAGCGGCCATGCCCCGGCCGGCGCCAATGTGTGTTCGAATCACTAAGGGGACACGGGCTTTTCCACCAAACATGTAGTGGGCCTTGGCGGCTTGGTTCACGATTTGATCCATCGCGAGCAGCATAAAATCATTGAACATGACCTCGACCACAGGTCGGAGACCTGTAAGCGCCGCTCCAACGGAAAGGGCGACAAAACCGGCTTCTGCCAGCGGGGTGTCGACGACCCGTTCCTCGCCGAATTCGCTTAAGAGTTCTCCCGTCACCTTCATGGGACCACCAAAGCGCGCAATGTCTTCGCCAATTAAGAAGACATTCGGATCCCGCCTCATTTCTTCGCGAAGGGCCTGATTGAGAGCATCCCGATATGACATCTCCCGACCAGCAACTTTTGATGGATCGTTCAGGACGGTCTTTGTTGTCATAGTCAGCGTACCCCCTCTTCCACATACACATCAGATAGCATCTCGGTGAAATCGGGTTCTGGACTGCTCATCGCAAAATCGACGGCTTTCTGGATGGCTTCTTCGGCTCTGCCTTCGACTTCCTGCAAGTCCTTTGACGAAATGCCCTCCGGCTCGAGAAGTGCCCGAAATCTCGGAATCGGATCCAACTTGCGCCACTCTTCAACTTCTTCTTTGGTTCGATAGGTCAGGGGATCACCCACAAAGTGCCCTTCGATTCGATAAGTATAAGCAATGAGTAAAGTCGGTCCCAGGCCCTCGCGAGCGCGGACAACCGCATCTCGTGCGGCACGATAGACAGACAGCACATCATTCCCATCTACTCGGACACCCGGAAACCCGTACGGGGCGGAATGCAGTGTCAAGTCTTTAATGGGGAAGGTTGTATCGCTGTAAGTGAATTCGGCAAATGCGTTGTACTCACAGAGGTAAACGACAGGTAGCTTCCAGAGCGCCGCCATGTTGGCGCATTCGTGAAAGAGTCCCTGATGTAGCGCTCCATCACCGAAAAAGCACAAGGCCACTCGTCCCTCTTTACGATACTTGCTCGTAAAGGCAGCACCTGTGGCAATGCCGAGACTGCCCCCCACGATCGCGTTGGCACCCAAAATTCCAATATCCAGCTCGGCAATGTGCATAGAGCCACCTTTCCCTTTGCAATAGCCGGTCATTTTCCCGAACAGCTCCGCCATCATTCTTTCAGGCTCTCCTCCTTTGGCGAGGCAATGTCCGTGCCCACGATGCGTGCTCGTGTTCAGATCGCTGGGTTCAAGTGTCGCGCACGCCCCAACTGCAATGGCTTCCTTGCCCACATAAGAATGGACGCTTCCGTGAATCAAATTCCTTTGGAATAGTCTTGCCATTTCCTGCTCGAAATGGCGAATTAGCCACATTTTGCGATACATTTCCAGCAGTTGAGCAGCGCTGAGCTCGGTTTCAAGCATGATTGATCGCTCCTATTAAGATGATGGGCAGAGTGTCTTAATTCTCGAAAGCGATGTAAAGGGCAGCGTCGACAGGTCGGATTGCCAAAAAGGGGGACGGCGCAATCTCATTTTTTGCTTTTCGTGGAGACCTTTACAAAAAAGCCGCAAGACTATCCTTGTAGATAGACTGCCTTAACATTAGTGAAGAATTCGATGTTCGAATGACCCACGGAGAAGGCACCCTGTCCGGAACTCTTCACGCCGCCAAACGGCGCATGAGGATCACAGTAGGTAGGCATGTTGACTTGAGTCATCCCAGCCTGAATTCGGTCCACAAACGCTAGCGCTTGGTCAATGCGCGGAGTATACGCACAAGCCGCGAGGCCATATGCGACGGAGTTGGCAATCTCCAGGGCTTCATCAAAATTTTTTGCCTTAATTACTGCTAAGACA
>CAZNBG010000427.1:0-3268 GCA_964570915.1 uncultured Nitrospira sp.
GGCTTCTAGGAAATCCGTTGTAGCCTCGCCGGTCGCAATTGGGGGAGCATCCGACTGAGTCACGGCGACGTGGAGCTCCTCAAGGCTGACCAGTTCCCGGACCATACGCATATCGAGCCCTAGCACAAGCGCGATGAACGGTGCCTCCTCAGTAGCTTCGACGACACGGCTCACGATCGATAGATCGGTCGCCGTCAGCAGAAACCTGGACGGGTCGCAGACGAACGTGTTTGCGCCAAGTTCGACTTGCTTCTTGCCTTGACCGATGACGATGACGCCAGGTTCGTACGTGGCGGGGCATGGATCGGTCGGAGCTGTCGGTCCATGGAGGGTAGGGCCTCGACTATCCGTCGTCAGGTCATCCGCCCGGCCCAGAAATCGGGCAATCTTCCGCGACATTTCGGAACTTCGCTCGCTTGCACGGCTCGGCGGTCGATCAGGCGGAATTTTCCAGTGTTTATTCATGCCTTCGGTGGCAAGGCCGTCCATTCTTAGAATACGCTTCCAGACCGGCGTTCCTCTACCGAGCTTCGAGGAATCGTAGGAATAGGCAAGACTTCCGCAGGATCAGGATACCACTGGTGTCGCGTCCGGACTTAAATTGGAGAGGTGATAGTGGCTTCGTCAGCCCAAGGAGTTCAGAGTATGAAAAGAGTCACCTTTCTCAGCAAGAACGGAAAGGACATTTCCATATCCGCGGTCATCAACTTCCCTCAAGGGTTTGAGGAAAGCAAGAAATACCCCGCCATCGTCGTCGCGCACCCTGGCGGCGGCGTAAAGGAGCAAACGGCCGGTCTCTACGCTCGGAAATTGGCGGACGCAGGGTTCGTCACCATCGCCTTTGACGCTTCCTACCAGGGTGAAAGCACGGGCGAACCGCGCCAGTTGGAAAACCCCTACATCAGAACGGAAGACATCAGCGCGGTGATCGATTACTTGACCACACTTCCATATGTGGACAGCGACAGAATCGGAGCCATGGGCATCTGCGCCGGCGGAGGTTATACAGCGAATGCAGCGATCAACGACCGCCGCATCAAAGCGGTTGGAACGGTCAGCGCGGTCAATATCGGTTCGATGTTCCGCAACGGGTGGGATAACAACATCAAATCGGCAGACGCCATTCCCGTCTTGGAAAATGGTTCCCAAGGAAGAACCGCGGAAGCCAGCGGAGCTGCAACGGTAACCGTGCCGCTGGCACCGCTACGCAAGGAAGACGCCCCGAACAAGGAATTGGAGGAAGCCTGGGAGTATTACCACACCCCACGCTGCCAATATCCAACCGCTCCGGGTTTCGCGACTGCCAGAAGCCTCAATCAAATCATCACCTATGACGCCTACACCATGGCGGAAGCATTCCTCACCCAGCCGTTGCGGATCGTGGCCGGGAGCGTGGCGGGGAGCAAGTGGACGAGCGACGAACTGTACAAGCGCGCCGCAAGCACCAACAAGAAGTTCCATATCGTGGAAGGTGCGAACCACATGAGTCTCTATGATGTACCGAAGTACGTCGACGAAGCTGTGTCGGTACTGGCGCCCTTCTTCAAGTCAATCTTGGTAACCGCTCGTCAATCGACCGCGGCCCGCTGAAAGACTCTCAAGCGAAAAGGACAGGAGGTGAAGTCATGAGCAGAATATCTTCAGAAAGAATGGCAAAAGCGCAGGATCAACTGAAGAGGATTTCCCCCGAAGACCATGCCAAGGTCAAGGGCATCGCCAACATTGTCAGGCCGTTGCGCAGTTTTATCTTCAAGACTCCTGATGATTACGGGATGACCGGCTGGCACGATCTCTCGATCCCGTCGGATGATGGCACTCCGCTTGAAGCCTGGTATATCCCGGCCAAGGGCGGCGAGAGCGACAAGCTCATCATCTTCAACCATGCCCTGCCGATGTGTCGCGCCGGTTTTCCTGGACATTTTGGGGAGCCTGGAGCAACTACGAAGCCGTCGAGATCGACTTTGTGATCCAGTACAAGCACCTGACCGATGCCGGCTACAACGTGCTCACCTACGACATCAGAAACCACGGCAACAGCAGCGCCGCGAACAACGGCATCTGCGGCATTGGCCGGTGGGAGTGGCGGGATTGCGTTGGCGTGAAGAAGTATGTGGACAATCACACGGGTCTTAGCAAGATGACGGTCGGCCTCTACAGCCAGTGCATGGGCGGAAACTCGCAGTACGAAGCCATCGCTCGGCATCCGGAGCTGTTCGCGAACGTCAAGTGCATGTGCAGCCCTCTGGTTCCTTCCATGTCAGCCATCTTCCTAGCGTTCTCGGAGTTGCAAGGAGTCGTGCAATATCAGGAGCTTATCGACCTGGAATTGCTGAAGATGGGCGCATTTCCGGCTGCCGCTATGACACCACAACTGTTTGCGTCGAAAATCACCATGCCTAACCTGACAATTCAGGTGCGGGACGACGCATGGACCAAGAACCCTGAAGACGCTCAGAAGACCTTCGATATGCTCGGGACCAAAGAGAAGGAAATGATCTGGGTTGAGAACACCACCCACCGCTTCAGGGACGGCTACAACTACTTTGGAAGATATCCGGAGAAGGTCCTCGCCTTCCTGGGCAAGCACATGAAGGAAGCATCTCATCGCGCGGGAAGTAGTAGCACTTAAGTGAGAGACCATGCGCATCGGTATTCTTGGCTCTGAATTGATTGGCGGCAAGCTCGGGACGATTTTCGCTCGTGCCGGTCATGAAGTGGTCTTCAGCTACTCGCGTAGCCGCGAAAAGCTGAAGGATCTGGCCAAGGATTCCGCGGCAAACGCGCAGGTGCGAACACCGGCCGAAGCAACCCGCGACGCTGATGCCCTGTTGCTCGCCGTTCACTGGATGCGCGTCGATGATGTCTTGGCCCAGGCCGGAGATTTATCTGGAAAGACGTTGCTGACATGCTCCTTGCCCATGAGCAAAGATGACAGCCACATCGTCATCGGGCTCACCACCTCCGCCCGGAAGCGTTGGCGGCCAAGGTTCCGGGAGCGCATGTGGTCCCGGCTTTGATGCTGAAGTCGATGCACTCGTGATCTACAACGATTCGTTCCTTGCCGGCGGAACGTTTCAATCGGCGGGCACGGCCACGCGGAGCTGTATCGCGCGTTGGGACGGGACTGCCTGGGAGTCAGTGGGGGGCGGCGTGTGCTGCACGCGCATCGCGGCGCTTTCCGTCTACAACAACGAACTGATTGTCGGGGGCCAGTTTTATGTCGTCGGGCAGGTGCTCGCCTCGAACTTGGCGGCTTGGAACGGCGTCG
>CAZNBG010000428.1:0-3264 GCA_964570915.1 uncultured Nitrospira sp.
TAGTGTCACGCTCTCTGCCTGATAGGCCAGGGTCACCTCAATGAGTGATGCCCCAGCGTGTATCAATGCATTTTGCACGAGGCCCTGCCCCAGCGCGCGTTCGCGACCACTGTCCGAACGAGGCACCTCGCTAATATGTCGAACAAACTGCACAGTAGTGGATGCTTTGACTTCCTTGAGGAAATATGTGAACGCCGTGCTCACCCCATGGTCCAGAACAGGGGGATAAATGTCACGCAAGATCTTATGGCAGTGCTCACTAAAAACATCGATGGATTGCAAACACTCGTCAACTTGCGCACCTCTCATCTCAGCATTAGGGGTTTCGGTAACCTCGATAAGCTGTCCCTTGAGGTGTGCAACAAAATCCCCGACTCTGTTGTGAAGGTCCCCAGGAAAGAGCAGACGTTCTCCATCTGCAGCTTTCGAGAGTGTTCTCATGCGTTCTAGGATAGGCTGGGAAGTTGCACGGCTCAAGGCGGCACCGATGTGCCAGAAGATCAGCAGGAGAGCGGATGACAACGCAAACAAGCCGAGTACAACGCCATTCCGTTGCTTCTTTTGCTTGACCCGCTCAAGGGCTATCACATGCTCAATCTCATCCACATAGACCCCTGCTCCAACCACCACCGATCTCCTCCTAGACTCTTGGCATAGCCAATCTTAGAAGACGTTCCACCCTGACCGGGCTTTCTCCATTTGTACTCAACAAACCCTCCGCCATTATGTTTAGATTTGTCCCGCAACTGCCTGACCAGTTGCACGCCATCCTCGTCCGACAACTCAATGAGGGTTTGGTCTTCCTTGTCACGATCTAACCCGTGCGCAACGCATCGACCCTCCATGTCGTAGAGAAAAAAGTATCCATTCCACACATCAAGCTTTGCGTTCTCCACGTCGAACCTCGCTCCCCGGATCATTTGCTTGACCTTTTCTTGCAGATACGGGCTCAGCTGAGGTCCGATCGACTTAGCAACTGTTGCTTCAATCGTTGCGGCCACGGCTTCAACAATATGCTGAATCTCCGTCTTATGGCGATCTCGAATTGCTTCTTCTAAATTATGATTGGCGCGCTCATAAATTTGATCAAGCTCAAGATACCCAATCAATGCGAACACAAAGGACACTCCAATGACCATCGTTATGATAGGCAATCGTATGAGGCTGACGAGACTGAGATAGTCAGGCGCATAATATGCCCATGTGCACTCTCGCATCTTACTGCCCTCTTTCTCGACAGGTAGTCAAAGCCTATTTCGCAGGGCACCTTCCGTTCCAACCTTCTTCACATCACCCCGCCAGCCACCTCCCTGCGACAGACTCTGGAGAAACAGGCGTGGCCGCGATTGCCCACTGGGCAGTCGCCAACCTGGCGAGAGGAATTCGATTGGATGGACAGCTGACACAATCAAGTCCGAATCGCTAGGCTTCAGATGATCTAGTGACCGTGAAGAGCAAGAATTGCCGTAATGACACGATGTACGTATGATGCATTGAATTCGTCATTGCACATCATTCCAATACTACCTAATATAAATGGTGTACGTTATATACCGTGAGCATATGAATTGCCACAATAACTTTAGGGCGGTCATGTGGCTGCAAGAGTACGGACGGTCAAGCGTACGTTCTATCAAATGATATTCCGTAGCCAGTCGGTCGCGGTTTTCGTGCAATCGTATCGTGCGTTTGCTTTCAGGAGCTCGCCAGACGAGAAAGTCTCATCCGAGATCTGAACTTTTATTATCAGGGTGACGGTCCCTGGAGGGCCGTACCGACTTTCTGTGGCGACGCAGACGTATGTGCATCGCGTCGATGAGGTCGGACAGAAGGCTCCGGAGCTCTTGGTGGGGCACTTGTACACGCGTGATCTCGGGGACCTGTCAAGTAGACACGTATTGCGGGGGCTCATCAGTCGGGTGTGCGGTTTGTCTGATGACACGGGAACCATGTTTTACCGTGTCAAGCGTGTACCTGCCTATTGGGAGGCTTGGACAGTGTATTAACCAGGGGTTCGTCCAGTGATCAAGCTCCGATCATTCTCGCTAGAATCGCTCTAGTCGTCGACACACAATAAAACAGCCTTCGATACGGTCACACGTACGTATGGAACAACAGAACATCACTTCGGGACACCAGAGCACTGTCTGGTTACAGGGTGACCGGTCGCGGACCTTTCCTTCACTGACCGGCCCTATGCACACGGATGTGTGCATCGTCGGGGGAGGCATGGCCGGAATAAGCGCTGCCTACATGCTCGCTCGTGAAGGCGTGTCGGTGGTTGTGCTGGAGGATGGCGAACTCGGAAGCGGAGAAACTGGACGGACGACCGCCCACCTGGCCAATGCCATCGACGATCGCTACACCACTATCGAGCGGCTCCATGGCGAAAAGGGCGCTCAGTTGGCCGTAGCAAGCCATACTGCCGCTATCCAGCTGATCGAGCAAACGATTCAGGACGAGCGAATCGACTGCGACTGGTCGCGGGTGCCCGGGTATCTCGTTCTCTCGCCGGGCCAGGAGCTTCGGGTTCTTCGCGAAGAAATGGCTGCCGCTCACCGGGCTGGACTCACCGACGTCACCTTGCTGGACACAACCCCGGTGGCTTCTATCGGACAACCGTGTCTCCGGTTTCCGGAGCAAGGGCAGTTTCATCCATTGAAATATCTTCGCGGCCTCGCTGACGCGGTCACAAAGCGCGGAGGCCACATCTATACGCAGACTCATGCCACTACGATAGAGGGGGGAGCGATCGCGCGAGTGCGGACGACCTCGGGAGAAGTCGTCACGGCAACCTCTCTTATTGTGGCGACAAATACACCGGTGAACGACTGGGTCACCATGCACACGAAACAGGCAGCCTACCGAACCTATGTCGTCGGATTGCGCATTCCTCGACACAGCATCCCGAATGGACTGTATTGGGATACGGACGATCCTTATCATTACGTACGGCTCCAGCCATTCGACCAAACTGATGATCTTCTCCTTGTGGGCGGAGAAGATCACAAGACCGGCCAAGCCGATGATGCTGTCAATCGATATGCTCGACTGGTCGCATGGGCACACACCTGGTTTCCACAAGCCGGGTCCTTCATTCACTCCTGGTCAGGACAGATTGTGGAGTCGATTGATGGCCTCGCATTCATCGGCCGGAATCCCGGCGATCATCCCAATGTCTATATTGCCACAGGTGATTCCGGTATGGGGATGACGCACGGGCCGAACGCAGGCATTCCGTTTACCGACTTTTTTTCGTGTTTT
>CAZNBG010000429.1:0-3263 GCA_964570915.1 uncultured Nitrospira sp.
AATTATTCTGCAGTTAGGCGATATTTCTGGAATTATTGAGGGAACGGGAAAAGAGAGGAGTTCAGTCTGGGGAACTCTGCTACAAGTCAGATGTAACGATTCGGGGAAAAGTTCACGTGGAGACAGCAGAACCGCCCGCTCATCGACGATCCGACCGGAAGGGTATCGTGGCGTTCTGCACCAAGGACACGGATTAGTGTGGGGGATTATTCCCCACCTTTTCACCACCCAAAATTCTGTTCACACCGGGACTTCTGAAGATCGATAAGTCGGTTGGTTAGCACATTCTCGAATGTTCAGTTTATCATTTCGTGGTGTGTTTTCCCTTGCAGGCAATGAAGGCTCCTCGGGCTTGATCCAGCGTCGAGACAGCTTCATTAGCATTACTAATATACGGTCACGGATGGATTTGGGTCTTGCGGGGCCTGTGTAAGTAGACTAAAATTGGCTCCTCTCGCCATGGCACCCAAGGCCGCCAAAAAAAAGCGTTGGGTGAAGGCCCGACCGCTTTCACAGGTACACGACACCGGGGATCGGCAGGGAAACGCGGTCGAATCGGCTCGAGAAGATTTCTTTGCCCAAGCCTTCCGCCTGAGTCCTCATCCAATCGGTATCACCGAACTCGAGACCGGGCTCTGTTTAGAAATCAACGATGCCTGCCTGGAGATATTCGGGTTTAGTCGGGACGAAGTTATTGGAAAGACTACGTTGACGTTGAGGATCTGGCCTCACCCTCGCGATCGTGCTCGGTTCATCAATCGATTGGATTCCGAAGGATCGGTAAAAAACCTTGAAGTGTCGATGCGGACGAAGAAAGGAGCGCTACGACGATTCCTCATCTCGACGAATCTCATCGCAGTAGGAGGTAAGCCTTGCCTGCTGACGATCGGCAACGACATCACGGCAGAAGAAGGTGTGCGGCGGCCCCACGAGGAGTTGGAACGGGATGTTCGGGAGAGGCCCACGGGTTTCGAGCGAACGAATGGAGTGATGCGAGATGGCGGGGAGCGGTTTCCTTTGTTCATCGAGCACGCACCGGCCGCGATCGCGATGTTTGATCGCGACATGCGTTATCTGGCGGCGAGTCGCCGTTGGATGGAGGATTATCGACTAACCGGGGATATCGTGGGCCAATCTCACTACGACATGTTTCCCGACGTCTCCTCGCGGTGGAAAGAGGTACATCGCCGCGGGTTGGCTGGAGAGGTTCTGAGCGCAGATGAAGACCAGTTCATTCGAGATGACGGCTCCGTGCAGTGGATCACCTGGGATGTTCGCCCTTGGTATAGCGGCGACCAGGTCGGCGGAATTGCGATGGCGACGGAGGATGTGACGGCTCGTGTGGAGGCAAAGATTGCGTTGCATGAGCGGGAGGAACGATCGGATCAAGTCATCCGATTGGCGAACTTCGGCATTTTCGACCATGATCACCGTAGCGGGAAAGTGTATTGGTCGCCGGCCATGCGGGAAATCTATGGTGTGGGATCGGACGCTCCGGCCTCCTTGGAGGGGTACATCCAGCTGATCCACCCGGAAGATCGCGAGATGGTCGTCATGGCAATCAAGCAAGCCCATGACCCTGCCGGTGATGATCTGTTTTCGATGGAGCACCGTCTTTTGCGTCCCGATGGCAGTGTCCGCTGGGTCAGCTTTCGATCATGGACGTTATTCGAGAGCGACGGCCCCGTGCGTCGTCCCACCAGAACTTTGGGAGCGATGATCGACATCACGAAGCGCAAGCAGGCCGAGGAGGCATTGAAAATAAGCGAGCGCCGATTCGCTTCCTTTATGGATAATTTGCATGGCTTTGCGTGGATCAAAGATGCTCAAGGACGGTATCTCTATGTCAATCGACTGTTTCAAGAATCCGTCTTGAGGGGGTTGGAGTGGAAAGAGAAAACCGCCTTCGAGTTGTGGCCTGCGGAGGTCGCCGAGCAGTACGAGTTGAATGATAGGAAAGTGCGGGAGAATCGAGTCCCGCTCCACACCGTCGAGTCGTTCATCCAAAATGGAGAGATTCGGCACGCCCTTGTCAGCAAGTTTTCTATCATCGATCAGAAGGGAGCACCGTCGCTGTTTGGGGGTGTCGCCGTCGACATCACTGAACGCAAGCAGGCGGAAGAGGCGCTACACCATAACCAGCTCGAGTTGCATCAACAGCAGGTACAACTGGAAGAGCTGACCTCCAAGTTACTGACGGCACAGGAGCATGAGCGACAACGAATTGCCCGCGATTTGCATGACGATGTAAGCCAACGACTGGCGGCATTGGTCCTGGAGGTCGCGTCGTTTGAGCGCCAGTCTTCCAGCGTGCCCCCTGAACTGGCTCACGCGCTGGTGCCGATTCGTGAACAGTTGGAACAACTGTCGGATGATGTGCATACCCTTGCGTACCGACTCCATCCCTCCCTCTTGGAACACGCGGGATTGCGTCCCGCGGTCGAAGACCATGTTCATCAGGTTTCCCGGCGCACCGGCTTGCCCATTCATCTCAAGATTACCGGGGTTCCGAATGCGGTTCCGCTTGATCACGCCACGTGTCTCTTCCGTGTGATGCAGGAGAGCGTCCAAAATGTGGTGAAACATGCGCGGGCGACGGCCGTGTCGGTCCAACTCCGTGGATCGTCGAAAGGAATCGGATTGTCCGTGACTGACAACGGGAAGGGATTTGACCCGCATGACCAGAGCACCCATCAACAGGGCCTGGGGTTGAGTAGTATGGAGGAACGGTTGCGGCAACTGCAGGGATTTCTTCGGATTCAGTCCAGGCCGGACCACGGCACCAAGGTCTGTGCCTGGGTTCCTTGCGAGTTGGAGGTCATATGAAACGGCCACGTATCTTGATGGCGGATGACCATGCCATTGTCCTGGCTGGGCTCCGGAAGTTGGTAGAAGCCGAAGGCGAGGTGGTTGGTATGGTGGAGGACGGGCGAACGCTGGTGGAGAAAGCCCAGCAACTTCGCCCCGACATTGTGTTGCTCGATATTTCGATGCCGCTCCTGAACGGGTTGGACGCAGCGCGGCAGTTGACCAAGCTGGTGCCAGAGAGCAAGCTCATCTTCCTGACGATGCACGCTACCCCCACGTATGCGACCGAAGCTTTTAAGGCAGGTGCTGCAGGTTATCTGATCAAACGGTCGGCAGCGGTGGAACTCAAGCAAGCGATCCAGGCCGTGATGCGGGGGCAGCATTACAGGACTCCGCTTATCACAAAGGAAGTTTGGCGACGGACACTTCAATCTCTCGAAGGCCAGACATGCCAA
>CAZNBG010000430.1:0-3263 GCA_964570915.1 uncultured Nitrospira sp.
CACCGACGGAGGGTGTCAAGGAAGCGATTTATGCCGCCGGGTGGCCGCCCGAGGGGGAAAATGGCAATTCCCTTCGAAAGGGATGTTGAGGATGTCCCAGTCGGTTATGACTCACAGACCCCTCCCGTAGCCTGATGACTGCTGCCCCATCGAGGATTTGGAATTCCCCTCCATCGGAGGGATGGAGGCGTGGGTCGGCACGAAATGGGAGACCCACCCCTGAAGGCTGAAGCCTTCTGCCCCTCCCAAGAGGGGATTTTCGGCAGCACAGACTTTTAGTTTGTTTCGAGCGGTTAGCTTGATACAGACTTAAGTCTGTGTGCTGCCAGGAGAACATAAGAATGGTCATCGCGCGAATTCTTTTAAGGCTTCCACTGCTCCTGTTTCTTGTTGATCGAGTACTCGCGGCCGAATGCAAGATCCTTGATCTCAGCCACACGAGCGAGGTTCTCGGTGAAGAACGGAATTACCGAATCTTTCTGCCGCCCGCGTACTTTCAAGAGACCCAGAAACGGTATCCTGTAATCTATTTCTTCCACGGGTGGGGAGAACGCTACAACGTTCCCACAAAGGAAGGTGCAGGGGGATACGACAGCGGTGACGATTATCACGGCGATAATATCGCGAAATTCGTTGAGAAGAATGACGTCATCGTCGTCAAGTGGGACGGCTACAACCCGCGAGTTCTAGGGGAGAAGTACCCTCGACCCTACAACATCGGTCCAGTCGAGACTTATCGCCAGTTCCCCTTGTATTTTCCTGAGCTGGTGGCATTCATCGATTCTCATTATGGGACCATTCCGGATCTAAACAATGGTGGTAGTTCCAGGCTTTGTATAGGTGGGTTCATGTCGTTTTGGGTTGGTGGCAAATATCCGCACCTCGTGGGGAGCGTTTCCAACTTCATGGGTTCAGCCGAATTTGTTGTCGGCCCCAGCGGTTTCCCATCCGAGTACCTTCACACGGACATGTATCGCAATTATGAAGGCGTTCGGACTCGCCTGGTGATGGGGTCGAAGGATTTTATCCGCTGGTATCACGGGCAGATGAACAAAGTATGGGATTACACGCGTTCGCATTACGAGCATGAGACCTTTGATTGGGATCATGGCACTCCGGCAATGGCCAAGCAACTCGGCTTTCACATGAAAGCCTTTGCCGACGCGCTGCCAAAACCGGAGATGTGGCACCATATCGATGTCTATCCGACTTTCGAAGTGTGGGGCTACTCGGTCACGAGCGACCGTCACCGCTCGGGGTTCACCGCCCTGGAGAACGTCACACCCTCCGGATTCCGTTGTAGTGTCCGAGAATGGCTCTGGGACGGCCAGCCGATGCCCTCCGTCAATCTCAGTATTCTCACCGATGCGATCTACTCCCCGAACGCTGACTATCGCGTTACCGATTTCAATTTGCGTAACCGCTCTGTTCGAGTCGAAGACCAGAAGTCAGATGGTCAGGGTCGGCTACAGATTAAGTTGGATGGGGATCCACACGAGGTCGGTATCAATGCTCTTGGTAGGAAACTTCCCATTTTGACGCTGGCCAGGTTCTCTGTTGAAAACTCAACGTGGGCGATTGCGGGAAGGGGAATGTCGCTTCGGCTAATCCTCTTGAACAAAGGAACTGCAACCGCCGTTAGAGTCACAGGCACGCTCAGCTCGACGAATCCCAGTGTCAACATCCGTAACAGTCGGCTTTCGTGGCCCGAGATTGCTCCGGGACAAATGCTGGAAGCTGGCACGCTACTTCTTTTTCAGGTGGAAGATCAGAGGCGCGAAGTAGTGAAATTTGAACTCGCTCTCAGGGATAAGAGCGATGCCCGCTGGACTGTGCCTTTTGAGGTGAGACTCTTTCCTGAAGTCGCTCCCTTTGATGGTGTTCAAGTTGCGGATGGGCGCCTGTTCCGAGTCCAGACAGGAGGTAACCAGGTTGAAGAAAAGTTTTTGGGAATCGGCAACGGAGACGGCATTGCCAATCCTGGTGAATCAGTTCAAATTGTGGTTAGGGACCAGGGTGAAATGCGCTTGACTTCGCTTTACACGACAGATCCTTACGTAAATGGCTCAGGATTGAACATTCGCTATTCCGACTACTGGGGCAACTATGATCACGTTGGCGGATCCGCCAAATACTCGATGCCCACCATTGCGAGCAACTGTCCTAGCGGACGTGAGATTGTCTTCTTTGCCGAGTACTGGCTGCCCAACGCTCCTGAGCATATCTTGAGACGTGGACTGGTTAAGCTCCGTGTGGAGGGCAAAGATGAAGTTGCGCCTAAACTGCGTTGGGCCGAGATTTCACCCTGGAATCTGCTGGAAGTTCAGATGATTGAAGGAGGAGCGGTTCGATGGGCAAAGGCTGAGCTTATCCGGTCTCAGAATTCCTCTTACCGTGTAGCGATCGAACTGAACGATGCGGGCCGAAATGGGGACAAGGCGGCCAGCGACTCCATTTTCAGTGGTACACTCCCCGACCCGGAGGGGCAATACCAACTCAAGATTGAGGCAGTAGACGAGTCTGGCAACCGAAGATCGGAAACCCTTGAGGTGCGGAAGAAGTGAGAGAGTCGCAACGCCAGGCCTCTATGGCGAATTTGCAATTTGCCTGCCTCGAACTCGAGGCGCGAAAAATTCGAATGCGCCCTCACCCGCCCTTCGGGCACCCTCTCCCCAAATGGGGGCGAGGGAGTTAAATTACGTGATTAATTTCCCTTTGCTATCTATCCTTCGCCGTCAATTCGCAATCCGAAATCGGCAATCCGCAATTCCCCGGTTCAGTTCTTCACATATTCAGCTGAGAGCCCCTTGTCCTTTGGCGTGCTGAGATAGCCCACTATACGATCCTTGCTGACGTCATTCACCACTATCTCATAACGAAGTTTAGTCTTTCCCACCAGGAACTGAACGGGCTCATTGACTGTTCGGTCTTTCTTCTCCAGCTGATTGTCGTCAACAACGATGCGGACGCCGTATTTCTTTTTCTTTGGGTTGGCATCGAGAAGCATTAACCTCACATCACCAACCAGGGCCACTTTCTTTTTCTTGTCGATATCAAATTCGTAGAAATTGCGTTCACCCTTCAAGCGCAACTGCTGAAGCTCGTCGTGATTGCGGGCAATTTGCTGGCTGAGCGTGTCTTTAACATCAACCAGTTCACGACGGGTGCCCTCCAGTTCCTTCTTGGTGGCATCGACGTCGCCTTTAACGGCAGTAACATCTGAGTTCACTTTGCCAAACTGGCTTGTTGCTTCTTGTTTCAGT
>CAZNBG010000431.1:0-3253 GCA_964570915.1 uncultured Nitrospira sp.
ATTGCAGAAGGTAAACCGGAAAGAATAGTCAAAGGATGGATATAACTCTCGTACAGAATGCCCAGCACGATATAAATGACCAGGATGGCGATTCCGAGAAGCAGAGTCAGATTCCTTACGGAATTCTCGAACTCCCTCGCCGTCCCTTGAAATGCGCCGTTGATCGTGGCCGGAAGGTTGCGCGTCAACTCACTGAATTGCTCGACGGCCTCCCCCAACGAAACTCCCGGCCTGAGGTTGAATGACACCGTGACGGAAGGCAGCTGGCCCATGTGATGAATCGTTAGAGGCCCCGCATCCTGCGTCACTTTCGCGAGCGTGTCCAGCGGCACAAGCCGCCCATCGTCGGACTTCATGTAGATCATCGACAGAGCGTCGGGACGGGCCTGATACTCCGGCAACAGATCGAGCATCACGCGATACTGGTTGGTCGCGGTGTAAATCGTCGAAACCCAGCGCGGGCCATACGCGTCATACAAGGCATTCTCGATTTGCTGCGCATTCACTTTCAACCGGGCCGCCTTATCACGGTCGATTTGCACGTTGAGCTGCGGGTTTTGCAGTTGAAGATCACTGATTACATCGGCCAACGCCGGAATTGCAGCTGCGTCCTGCTGCAGCTTGCGGGCGGCGGCGTAGAGTTCTCCTGTATCCGGGCCCTGCAAGGTGTATTGATACTGAGCCGTTGTGGCATATCCGCCAATGCGCATCGTCGGCGGATTCTGTACGTATACCCGCATGAACGGTAAGCCGGACAACTTTTGCCGCAGCCGGCTGATGATGACGTCGAGTTTATCCCGCTCGGCACGAGGCTTCAGCCGAAGGAAGAAGAGGCCAAAATTTGAACCACCACCGAAGGCATTGTTCCCGCTTACACGGGAAAAGAAATCCGACACGGCCGGGTCGCGGCGTACAATGTCGGCCAACATCTGTTGATACCGGCTGATCTCCTGATAAGAGATCCCTTGTTCCGCCTCGGTCTGGATCATAACTTGGTCGTTGTCGGCATCCGGAATGAAACCCTTCGGGATCCGAACAAACATGTATCCGGTCGCAATCAATATCAGAATGCTGAATGCCAGCGTCAGCGGCCGATGCCGCAATATCCATTGCAAGGTGTGGTCGTAAATATCCAGCATCCCGTCAAATACCCACTCGGTTGCTCTCAGCAGCCGCCCTGGGTTTCGTCGCTCTTTTGCCGGCTTCAAGAATCGGCTGCAGAGCATCGGGGTCAGGGTCAAGGAAACGACTCCCGAAATCAAGATTGCTGCCGTAATGGTGATGGCGAATTCACGGAAGAGCCTTCCAAGTATCCCTCCCATGAATAGAACCGGTATGAACACGGCTGCGAGCGACAGCGTCATCGATACGATCGTGAATGCGATTTCGCCGGAACCTCTTACTGCCGCCTCGACTGGTGCTTCCCCCATTTCGTCATGCCGGACGATGTTCTCCAACATGACGATTGCATCATCCACAACGAAACCGATCGAAAGAACCAACGCCATCAGTGACAGGTTATCGAGCGTGTAACCCATGATGGCCATGACCGAAAATGTGCCGACTACAGAGAAAGGAAGCGCCAGGCTCGGAATTGCAGTCGCGCGGAGATTTCGCAGGAAAATGAAAATCACCATCACGACCAGCGCGAGGCTCAAAACCATGCTGAATTGAACGTCGTTGAATGAGTTCCGAATCGATAGAGAACGGTCTACCAAAACTTCCATCCGTATGGACGGAGGGATCTGTTGCCGGAAAATAGGGAGCAATTTCTTAACCGCCTCGGCGACTTCAACGGTGTTGGCTCCCGGCTGCCGTTGAATGCCGAGAATAATCGACCGGCGGACATAATCCGCCGATACGGACCAGCTTGCACTTTTATCGTCCTCGACGCTGTCGACGACGCTGCCCAGTTCTTCAAGACGGACGGACGATCCGCCGCGATCCACCACAACGAGTTTTCGAAAATCGGCCGCGCTCGTCAGTTGACCATCGGCGCGTAAGGTCAGCGACCGGTCCGGTCCGTACATCGTGCCGGTCGGCATGTTCACATTCCAGTTCCGCAGCGCAGCCTCCACCTCATTCATGCCGATTTGTTTGGCTGCAAGTTTCTGCGGATCCAAATGAACGCGCACGGCATACTTCTGAGCACCCTGCACCTGGACCTGTGCAACGCCTGGCACCGTCGAGATTCTCTGCGCGATAGTCGTCTCGGCGTATTCGTCCAAAGTCCACAGCGGAACTGTGTCCGACTCCAAAGAAAGAAACAGAATGGGCTGATCCGCCGGATTCACTTTCCGGAACGTCGGTGGTGTCGGCATACCTGCCGGGAGCAGAGGCGCTGCCTGAGTAATTGCGGTCTGCACGTCGAGGGCAGCTCCGTCCAGTTCGCGGCTTAGGTTGAATTGAAGCGTGATCTGTGTCGAGCCGATGGCGTTTGTCGACGTGATCGAATCTAACCCGGCAATCGTCGAAAATTGACGCTCCAGGGGCGTTGCCACAGCGGAGGACATTGTGTCGGGGCTCGCTCCGGGAAGGCTTGCAGACACAAAGATAGTCGGAAAATCAACCGTGGGAAGATCGCTGACGCCGAGAGTACGGTACGCGATCGCGCCGAATAGTGCGATGGCAACCATCAAGAGCGTGGTCGCGACGGGTCGACGGATGAAAACCTCAGATATATTCACGCGAAGCTCCTACGGAGTAGCGGGGGGTGAGTCCGATTTGATTTCCACGCGGCTTCCAGGCACGAGCCGAAGCTGGCCGGAGGTCACGACACTTTCTCCGTCGCGGAGACCCTTTTCAATGACGACATCTCGTTCGATCGTGCGGCCCGGGACAACCGGCCGTGCTTCGACCGTCATATCGGATTTTACGAGGTAGACGAATTTACCATCTTGACTGGTCTGTACCGCGGTCGTGGGAACGATGATGGAATCCGCAGACGCCCTCATCCGCATCGTGACCCGGACGAATTGCCCCGGCCACAGGCGGGTGCCGGAGTTATCGAAGAGAGCCTTGAGCCGGATCGTGCCAGTTGCACTGTCGACCGCGTTTTCGACGAAGCTGAGCTTGCCTTTCTCGACGACGTTTTCACCCTGAAGTTCGGCCGCGACAACAATATCACCCGCAGCCATATGCGTCTTGATCAGTGGAAAATTGGTTTCGGGAACCGTGAATGTGAGGTAGATCGGATGGAGCTGGTTGATCGTCACCAGATCCACATCATTCGCTTTGATGACATTGCCTTGCT
>CAZNBG010000432.1:0-3251 GCA_964570915.1 uncultured Nitrospira sp.
CTATGATCTCTCACACGTTGACCGAGTCATCGCAGTCGGTGCCGGCAAGGCTTCGGCCAGGATGGCCCAGGCATTGGAACGGGCCCTTGGGGCACAGGTGAACGGTGGGCTGATCGTCGTCAAGACAGGTCACACACTCCCTACAAAACGGATCGCGGTTCTCGAGGCCGGCCATCCGATTCCCGATCAGGCGGGTCTTCGCGCCACGAAGCGGCTCCTGGCCCTGATCCATGATCTGACGCCTCGTGATCTTCTGTTTGTACTTCTGTCGGGAGGCGCATCAAGCCTGCTACCAGCCCCTGTTCCTGGCGTCACTCTTACCGACAAGCAACGCACCACGCGATTGCTGCTCCGGAGCGGTGCAACGATCAACGAGATCAATGTCGTCAGAAAGCATCTTTCACTGATCAAAGGGGGAGGCTTGGCCGCTTGCACCCAGGCGAGGATTGTCACGCTCATACTTTCGGACGTCATTGGAGACGATCTTGGTTCGATCGGTTCCGGCCCCACAGAGGCTGACTCGTCCACATTTGCCGAGGCCATAGGAGTGTTGCAACGGTACAATATGTGGCATGACGTACCAGCAGCAGTCCGGCGTTATTTGCAGCAAGGGCAGAAGGGAGCCGTGGCTGAGACCATGAAACCTGGTTCACGACGCTTGCGTTCCGTGCATCACCACTTCATCGGCAATAACCGGATCATGCTCGAAGCAGTCACGCACACCGCAAGAAAGGCAGGTCTCCAGACCACGCTCCTTCCCACCGCAATCACCGGGGAAGCGCGTACGGCCGTGACGCAGTTGACTGATCTGGCCGGCCCAATTGCGGCGCAGCAAGGCATCCTGCGGCGTCCATGCTGTGTGGTAGCGGGCGGTGAGACCACCGTGACGGTCACGGGCAGGGGAACAGGTGGACGGGCTCAGGAATTCGCCACGGCAGCCGCATTGGAGATCGCCGGTCTTGCAAACATATGGGTTGTGGCGTTGGGCACCGATGGAACTGATGGGCCGACCGATGCGGCTGGCGGGATTGTCAACGGAGAAACGGTTCAATTGGCTAAGCGACTCGGTGTTGATCTCCGCTCGGCCTTGAAGCGCCACGATACCTATCCTGCCTTGAAAGCGCTCCGATGCCATATCCAGACCGGTCCCACCGGAACGAATGTCAATGATCTTTACCTCCTCCTTCTTCTCTAGTTACTATCCCACTCCATGACACGTCCCCTCATCCTCCCGCTGTCTGAATGCACCGATCTCGATCTCTCTGGCGGGAAAGCCGTTGGGCTCCGTCAACTCCTCACAGCTGGTTTTCCGGCCCCTCAAGGATTTTGCATCACGACAGAGACCTACGCGCAGAGCTTGCGCACGTCAGGCTTTATCGATACAGAAGAATGGCCTAAGGTCTGCGCCTTGTCGGGACATGAACGATCATCGGCATTAGCCGACTGCCGGGATCGCATCAAACGGACAGAGACTTCCCAATTTGCCACTCAATGGTTGACGGCGCTCTGGACTCTTGACCGGCCGTCGAACGAACGCTGGGCCGTCCGATCCTCGGCCACGAACGAGGACACAGCACAAACCAGTTTCGCCGGGCTCTATCGTACTCACCTCGGCGTCGCTCTCTCAGAAATTGAGGCCTCCCTCAAGGACCTCTGGGCTTCGGTTTGGGAAGAAGGTGTGGTGAGCTACATGATTCGGCAAAATCACCAAACGGCTCCGAGAATGGCTGTGGTGATTCAACCAATGGTCGACGCACAGGCGAGTGGCGTGGCGTATTCCATTCATCCTGTGACTGGGCGAACCAATCAGGTGACGATTAACGCTGTTCCCGGGCTTGCTGCGCCGCTGGTCGATGGCACGGTCGTACCGGACCAGTATGTGATAGCGGTGACCGACGAGGGGCAACCGGTTCGGATTCGCCAACGTATCCTGGCTCGTAAGTCTGAACGGCTGTTGATGTCGAATGAGGGATTGCGTACCGATCCGCTCGATGGCGCAAGCCAACGCCAGTCGTCGCTGACAGATGTTCAGCTTTTTTCTCTCGCGCAGACGGCTAAACAGATCGAACAGGTCTTCGGACACCCCATCGATCTCGAATGGGCTTTCGATGCCCGTCAATTGTGGGTCGTCCAGGCCCGACCAATCACCACCGTGCAACCTTCATCCGGCCTCACCAATGACGACTGCGAGTGGTCGCGTACGAACTTCAAAGAGACGCTGCCTGAATTGCCGAGCCCGCTGAGCCTCTCGTTCCTTGAACGGTTTATGGACATCTACATCGTCGCTCATTATCGAAGACTTGGATGTCGCATTCCCGACGGGCTCACATCGGTCCGTGTCCTGAAAGGGCGCCCATATTTGAACGTCACCCTTTTCCATATCTTAGTCGCTCAGCTTCGTGGAAACCCCTCACTGAACAGTGAACAGATGGGCGGTGAACCGCTGCATGCCGTGCCACAGGTGCAGCCGCTCACGGGGCTGGCCTTTGCTCGCGCCGGGTGGATGATGTGGGCGGAGATGCGGCGAGTCGAACAGTCAGGCCCGCGGCTGTTCGAAGAAATGAAGGCGCTGGCGGAAACGTATCGTCGTGATCGCATTCTACACCTCCCCTTGGAAGAACTCGTCCTCCAGCTCGACAAGCTCGGCCCCTGGCTCGAGGGCCGTGAAGTCACATTCGGGATCGCGGGGGGCGTCGGGCAGTGTTTACAGATTTTCAGCCAATTCCTGCCTCATTGGTTCGGTCCAGACTGGAGAGGCTTGCTGAATGCCGCTCTACAAGGACAAGGGACCGTGATCAGCGCACAACAGATTGTACGTCTCGCTGAACTTACAGACATTGCCCGAGATGAGCCGATAGCCGAAGCATTTCTCACATCGGAATTATGGGAGCCTTCTACATTTCGGTCGGCTCTCGTCGACACCAAGTTCCTACGTGTGTTTGATTCCTATTTGGAGGGTTATGGTCATCGGGGAGTCGGCGAATCGGATGTCATGTCCCCGCGCCTAGCCGAGAGCCCAGAATCAATTCTGGCGATTCTGCGTGCCCAGCTGATCTCCGGCTGTCCTTCCCGGGAAACCATTCTCTCGCGCCAGGAGAAAACGAGAGCCGCTGCACTGGCCCAGATCAAACGGCGAATCGGCTGGCGCCTCGATCGATGGGCCGTCTTCTGGTGGTGTTATCGCAGACTGTGCCGCTTCTTCGCGCTGCGTGAAGCCAATCGACACCATCTGATGTATTACTCAATGGCAA
>CAZNBG010000433.1:0-3244 GCA_964570915.1 uncultured Nitrospira sp.
GAAGTACTGCGAGGTCTCCACGCTTGAATGATGAACGGGAACGCCAGTTCCAGCTTGAACTCGAGCATATGCGTAAGCAGACTGAGTTGGAACAAGCGCGGATGCAAGGACAAAAGAAGCCCTGTTAGTACGCCACCGAACCAGGGTACGGCTCAATGGTTCGTCACACAGGAAACAACGATTGCCGTCTCAACAACCATAGCGGATTCAGAGGTGAACGATTATGAGAATGTTTCAGGTCAGACAAACGGTAACTTATGAACTGACGACGGCGGCAGGCACGGAGCAAGAAGCCATCTTGAAAGCGAAAGGCATTCCCCTCATCCAATGGACAGCCGAGGCCGACGAGATCACCGCGGAAATGGTCGATGAGACTGATGAAATCGACGAGTATTGAGAGGCGCTCATCTGGGCCGTCCTCACTTCTATTAAGGAGAACGCACCATGCTCAAGTTTCAGATCGTCCGAACGTCAGCTCTCTCCCTGTTCCTCATCGGAGCTATGACTTCTGTAACATTTGCTAGTGACAACGTACGCCCAAACAGCCAGGCTTCGACATTGGATAAGAAAACAGAGGATCGAGCGAGATATGTCATCAAGATCGCGGGCTGCAATGATTGCCACACAACCGGCTACGCGGAAGCCGCCGGCAAGATCCCCGAGAAAGACTGGCTCAAGGGTGATGCGACGGGATGGCGTGGTCCCTGGGGTACCACCTATGCCACCAACCTGCGCCTCTATATGCAGAGTCTTTCGGAAGATCAATGGATCAAAGTCTCACGCTCAGTCGAGTTTCGCCCTCCCATGCCGTGGTTCGTCCTACGGGAGATGACTGAGCAGGATCTGCGAGCCGTTTATCGATTCATCAGGAAACTCGGACCGGCCGGTGAACCGGCTCCCGGCTATCTCCCGCCGAATCAAGAACCAAAGCAACCCTTTATCTTGTTCCCTTCGAGTCCGGAGGAGTCAAAATAAGTGTGTGAATGCTTCACCTAAGAGTACACGCTGGTGAGGTACACACACCCATTCATGCGCCACGCACCGGTGCATACCTGAGTGAACAAACCTCCCCTTCGGGTCACCACCTTCGCTCTCAATGGTGACCCTAGAATTGCTGAAGGCTTGGCACACACTACCGCTGCCTGCGGCCATCCAGTTAGCGACACAGGCAGGCAACCATCTGATTGCCCCGTAGACGTTCCTAACTCTTCTTGTAAACGACTATGCCACCGATGAAAATTGCAAGCATGACAGTCGCGAACATCAAGAAGGTACTATCCATGGCTGACTCCTTTTGTTCGTACCATGAGCTCAGACGTTGCGCTTTCCCGCATTGCTTTCTCAAAGGCCTTAGATGCTCTATTCTCTCCCCTCGTCTCCGACTCACTGAATGCTGAGACATCTGCATTGATCGTCACGGGCGACCCTTTCCATATGGAAGGGGCCACCCGCGCATGGCGCTTGGGGCGCCGAGATCATCTCTTCTGATTTTGGATCCGCTCGAAGAATGGGGTAAGGAGTGCTTCGTTGGAACAACGAATTGGCTTGCCAGCGTTCCTGCTTTTACGCCAACCTTACGTCTCCACGAGGCATATCTGACGATTGAGGTCCCCTATGTGGGGAAGCCACAGCCGATGGAGAGCCGGCTTAGCGTGACTGGCGAGGCACCCGCCCACGATTCGGCGGGCCGATCTGGTCCGGTGGACTAAGGTCTTCCATTTCCACCTCCTCTTGCTACGGAATGACTCGAAGCCTTATCGAATGCAACAAGCCACTGGACTATTTTCTCAATACTCCTATCCGACCTTCCCTGTCAACTAAAACAATCTACCGTGCAACGGATGCTGAGGGCATAAGCTATGCCACACACCAAAATGAATAAAAGGGCGATTAATCTCGTCATTACGCATATGCTTCATTACCGTTGCACCCGGAGGATAGGGCCAAGAGCGAGCCGTTTCATCGGATCCAGGGCAGCCATGTGGGGTAAGTGGGCCACCTACCCAAATACGAGACCCTGCTCTTGGACTCCCTGATTGTCTTCATCACACGCGAACTGCCCACGTGTGCCGAAGGTCCAGGGAAGACCTTCATTTACATTGGCGCGGCGAAGCGGAACATCAAAATCGACGAAGTGGCGACCGCCCAATATTTCGGATCTCCGTCTCGCCCTTTGGAAAACGTAATCCAGTCGGCTGCTATCTCATGACGTCACACTGCCAGCTTCCCAGCGATCCCCAAGGCCAGCCTGGACATTTGCACGGCGGCCTTCATGACGGCAGCCCGCTTTTGTCGCGAAGCTGCGTCGAGTATGGCCTCCTTCATGAGCTCTTGATAGGTCTTGATTTCGTCCTTGCTAAATGGAACGATCCGGGCGATGGTCTCATTGTTGAAGGTGTTGGCCAGCTGCAAGTACAAATTGGATATCTCCGCTGCGTAAATACACCGCGTCGAAGCGGGTCGTTCTTGTAGGTCTCAAACTTTTTCCGCAGCGCCGCGACGGCCTCCAGAAGCGCTTTCTGGCGGACCTTGGTTTCATCCTGTTTTCCCACGGCGAATTCGACTGTTCCCAAGTGATCGATGAGCTCCGTGGCCTCTTCACGAGCATGATCCACCTGGATAGATAAATCGCTGATTTCCTGCTTCGCGCTCTCGGCAGTCTCCATCAACTGTTTGATCAGGCTATCGTTGTCTTCGAGAAAACCGACGACCCCCGCGATACTGGTCTCCATGGTGCCTCCTCTATTGTCCGTCGTCTTTCTTCAGCTTATCCAGAAGGTCGACCAAGTCAGCGGTGAACCCATGCGCGCGTTGCAACGCCCTCATCCTGACAATGCGCGAGCCCACGATCTCCTCCAGGGCGTCGTTGACGGTGCGTGAGCGGTTGACAATCTCCATGATCCGATCCGACTGTCCCGGAGCCTGTTCGATCAAGGTCGACACCAACTCCGGATCGACCGACGCCAGGGCTGATTTGTCGGCATAGCGCTTCAACTGGGCATGGAGCGCCGCTATATGCTTCCAGGAATCGTTCAACGCGTTGGCGGCATCGCGCAAGCCGCAAAAATCTTCCTCAAACTGATCCCATACGGCTTTCTCCCAGCCGTGAGAGTCGGCGAGATACATTTGGCCGACGAGATAGGCTGCCGCGTATGCCGCGTCTCCTTGCTTCCCGGCGGCGTGACGGTACGAGGCCAGAACGAATTGATGTTTCGCTTCGTGTGCCTGCAAGGCGTTGAAACTT
>CAZNBG010000434.1:0-3227 GCA_964570915.1 uncultured Nitrospira sp.
CGCCCGCTTTGGTATGCACGGTCACCTGACCGGTGAGAGCCGCGAGCCGGATGTTGCCGACCTGGTCGTCGATCCTGACCATGGTGGCTGGCGGAATGCGGACGTGGTACTCGATATCGCATGGCTGGTGGGCCGGGCAGGAGCCGGTCAGGGTGAGCGTCCCGGCCCGCACCGCGTGCGTTGTGGCGGGCGGCTGGGGCCGGTAGGTGAACCGGCCCGTCCCCGAAACCCGCCTTTCCGCTGAGCGGCGATGCCTTGCCCTACGACAGTTACACCGGCGACATGGTGCACCGCTTTTTTCCCATGTGGCAACAGTCCTACTGTGATGCCGCCAATGTCACCCCCGGCAACCCGAGCGGCTGCCTGAATGATTTATACCCATATGTCGGTATCGCCCGCCATGACGGCTCCGGCAGTAATGCGATGGGATTCTATAACGTTCAAAAAGGTGACGCCCCGGTGTTCAAGCAGATTGCCGATGAGTATACGATGAGCGACAATTTTCACCAGTCGGTGATGGGAGGGACCTTTGTCCAGCATATGATGCTAGGAACCGGTGACTCGATGTGGTGGCAACCGTACAAAGGTGTGACTCAACCGCCGGCCACTGTGGTTGTCGACCCAACCCCGATCAATACAACAAGCATCGCGTTCAAAGCTGATAAGGCGTGGACCTCGTGTGACGACAGTCAGCCGTGGGTCAAGATCATCAAGGACTATCTCAAGTCACTGCCGTGGCGCCCGGATCACACAGCGTCGAATTGTGTGAGCGGGCGCTACTATCAAATCAACAACGTGCGGCCCGGGATCAAAGCCAACGGCGAGATTGACGAGGCTGGCATCCTCGCTGGGAATATGGTTCCTCCTTCGTCGATTCGAACGATAGGCGACGCATTGAACGAAAAGCGCATTAGCTGGGCGTATTATGGCGGCGGCTACCATGCAGCCGTCCGTGCTGCCAACGGTTCAAAGGATCCCATCGATCAATTGATCGCGACCGGTGGAGATTTTTACTGCGACATCTGCAACCCGTTTCAGTACGCCACCTCGATCATGACGGACCCCGCGCAACGTCGGGCACACATTAAGGATGCCACCGATTTTTTTGACGACCTTGAAGAGGAACGCCTACCCGCCGTTTCGTATCTGAAGCCGGATAGCTTCCTCGATGGGCACCCAGCCACCTCCAAGCTCAATCTCCTTGAAGCCTTGATCGACCGACTGCATGACCGCTTAAAGGCGCACCCTGAGTTGTTCGAGCACACCGCGCTTTTCATCACCTTTGACGAGGGCGGTGGATATTGGGATTCAGAGGCATTCCAGCCCATCGACTTTTTTGGGGACGGGCCACGAATTCCGCTGATCGCCGTGTCACCCCACGCACGGGGAGGCCGCATTGTGCATTCGTATGGTGACCACGCATCGATTCTGAAATTTATCGAGCGGAACTGGGGGCTCAACCCGTTGACTGAACGGAGCCGCGACAACTTGCCGAATCCGAAGGTGACCGGCGCCAATCCTTATGTTCCGACCAACATGCCAGCAATCGATGATCTGTTCGAGATGTTTGATTTTGGCCATTAGAAAACAATCTCGATGATTCAGCTGTCCAATAGGATCGTCGAGGATCTACAAGGATGTGGGCGAGCGTGCCAGACCGGAGTGAAGTGAAACGGTTCGACGTTATAATACAAGGAAATTCGCTCTGTGATTAAGAGGGGGGGATTGCCCGGTCTTAAGAACTTGGGCAATCCCCTTGGATGTGGACGCATCAAACAATCGAATCTGTAGACGCGTCGTTTCTTCTCCACTCAGCAAGCCTGGCTTCTTCCCGCTCCATCCTAACCATCGAGTTACTTCTTCCCGTGCTGTTCGATATGCTGCTTCGCGCCTTCAGAGGCATGATGCGTGGCATGAGCATGATGTCCATGTGCGAGGTGGGCATGATGTGCCGCCTTTTCGTGCATCCCGCCTTCATGATGCTTCGCGGCTTCTTTATGATGATGTGCCGCTGACTCGTGGTGTTCGGCGGCTTTCTTGTGGTGCTCTGCTGCCTGTTTTGACATCGCATTCTCCTTCCGTGTGTAGATAAATAGGGGACTCGCCCAGGCAACCTATTCTAGCCATGGGCTACGGCAGTGAGGCCTAGTCAACATCCGAGGCATAAGATCATCGGCAGAACATTTTCTTCCCCTTTTTCACAAGCACTCTCTTGTCTTCAGAATTCTTCCATTTGGACCATAGCGAGTGGATCTGTGTTTACAGTCCCTTGATCAATTGTTGACGTGTCAGAAATACGTAGACGCGATAGTGCGCCCCCATCGTAAGAGAGCAGCTCTGTCTTCAGAGTTTTGCCTGCGGAACCGGACCAGTGCAATGAACGCACACTGAAAGGGAGAATTCGATGGCAACAATCCTTCATTCGATGACCGCCTTGCGTCGTGGTGTTCTGCACAGTGCGGTGGTGGCGCTTTCGCTCTGCGCATACACGGTGAGTATGGCTGCACCGATTTCCGGAGATCTCATCATGAGTCGCAGCGTGTATACGGGAACGGCCTCGACGGTCACGGTAGGGCAAGTGCTGCCCGGCGGGGGCGGGAAGGCAGCCGTCGCGAATGGCTCGTATCCAGGAGTGTGGGCGAACGAGACGCCCGATCCCAGCTTCGGCGTTACCTCACCCATCTTTCTTGATCGCTATACCATAGCGAGCGCTGGCACTACACTGGGGCCGGTGTCGACGTTCGCGGTGCCAACCACTCAGCTGGTGACGAGTTTCCCCTCTAAATCGGAGTTGGCGCTGAACCTCTCAACTGATCAACAATTCATCACATTCATGGGCTATATCTCGCCTGCTAACGCGCTGGATATCTCCAACTCCAACACACCCAATCATGTCGATGCGACGAATCCAGTCAATTTGCAGAACCAGCGCGGGGTCGCCCAGATTGATGCCACAGGAGCGAGTGGCACCGTACAAGTGACCGCCGCGAACGTTTATAGTGGGAACAATGGTCGGGCGGTGATCCTGGACAACAATAATAATCAGTATGTCGTTATCGGCAACGCCGGGAAGGGATCAGGAACCGAGCCCACCAACATTGTCAAAATTACGGGGGTCCAAATTATCACTCCGGGCAGTTCCAATCCCGAATCGACCGTTGTTGGGTTGCAGCAAGGCTCACCGTGTTCCGCGCACGGGCTTCAGTTCGGACTTTCCATCGTCCAAC
>CAZNBG010000435.1:0-3226 GCA_964570915.1 uncultured Nitrospira sp.
ACCCTGGAGTGGACTTAGGTCGGGCAGAGTTTACACTTGAGGGGAAAGGCGGAAACGTAAGAAAAGAACGGCCGGAAGCAGCTCGGGCGTTGATAGGCCATGTTCGCTTACGAAATTTCCAAGCCAACCAAACTCGTCTGGAGCTTTCTTGCGAAACCGCAGGATGCGATTCTCCAGAGTTCTCGGTTCGACGTCCTCACGCAAGATCCCGATCGTCAGGCGATGGATACGGGCCAGTAACCGGCGGTGACACCACTCCGGTGCTCCAGCAACAGATTGCACTGGGTACTGAGAGCTGAGTGCCGAAGATGACCGAAAGTGACCACGCAAGACTTGCCCGGAACTTTCGAGCCGGACCATCGAAGCATTGATCGCCTCAACCGGAAGATGAAGACGCTCAGCCAACGTGTTCGTGGTGGTCGGACCACTACTCTCCATCCAGCCAAGAACCATGGCATCAAGTGTTACATCATCACCGGCGATGAAGAGTCTTTCTATGCCGTCCCGATGTTCTGTCGCCACCCATCCTCTCGCCTCGTGCCCATCCTCCTTCACCAACCACTCAACGACCCGCCCCTCATCAACCAATCGCGGGATGTACGCCGCCCATGCTTTCGCTTCCTCGACGGGCAACCAAACCAGGGTCAGCAGCGCATCGTGCAATTCGTCCGAATCGCGAACCACGGGCCATGACTCCCGCTGCACTTCCTCAATGGCCGCCGGATCAAGTGCGCCGACCTGGCCCGCCATCTCCGTTGGAAGCATTCGCCGCATCTCTACCGCGCGAGCCCGGCGCTCTTCTAGCGGCGCATCATCCAGAAACGCGTATGGATTGGCATTCAGGATTTCATGGGAAACCGGTGACGGTATCGGGGTATCCACGGCAAGGCATCCAATGACGCCAGTCTCGATCCGCGTGAGCACTCGTGTCAGTCCATCAAGATCCATGGCTTCCGTCAAACAATCGCGTATGGTCTCCGCGACCAGCGGATGATCAGGAATCTGCCTCAGGCGTTCACCGACCATGTTATCCTGACATGCGAGGGCGTCGGGGAACACAGCCGCCAACAAATCCTCCGCTTTCATCCGTTGAATCTGAGGCGCAACCTTCTTGCCGTTGGCAAAACGAAGCAGCATCAGCGCGCGACTCAGGTTCCACCGCCATCTCGTCATAAACATCGGCGCCTGCAGCAGAGCGTGAATCAGCACGTCCCGTACCGTGCGGCTGTGAAGATATCCGAATACCGATTCGAGCGGAAAACTGTGGCGCTCACCCAAGGAAATGACGATTCCGTTGTCTGTCGCAGCCGCTTGCAATTCGAAATCAAAGGCTACACAGAATCGCTTGCGTAGCGCGAGTCCCCAGGCCTTGTTGATCCGTCCACCGAACGGGGCATGGATCACGAGCTGCATCCCTCCACTCTCATCGAAGAACCGTTCGGCAATAATACGGTCCTGGGTGGGAACCGCGCCTAACACTTCGATCCCGGAGGCGACGTATGCCGCCGCCTGCTCAGCTCCGCGCTGATCCAAGGCGCATTCCACCTTCAGAAAGCTGATCGCTGAGCGCCGATGGTTCGCAGCCGGATCGGGTGATATCAACCTATCGGCAATCTCTTGCCGCAGCGAGGCGACAGCAGCAGATAGCTCGGTTGTCCGAGACGGAGCCTCTCCTCGCCAGAACGGGATGTTCGGCGGCGCCCCTTGTGCATCCTCCACTCGCACCTTTCCCGCTTCAACCCCTTTGATCCGCCAGGACGTATTGCCCAGGAGCATAATGTCACCGGCAAGGCTCTCAACGGCAAAATCTTCGTCGACGGAACCCACCACGGTCCCGTCCGGCTCAGCCACCACCGCGTAGTTGGCGGTATCGGGAATGGCGCCGCCCGACGTGATCGCCGCCAATCGCGCGCCTCGTCTTCCTTTGAGCCGATGATTGATCCGGTCATGATAGAGGTATGCGAGCCCTCGTCCCCGTTGCGTTGCGATACCATCCGCCAGGATGCGAAGGACCTGCGCAAATTCCTCACGTGACAGGTCTCGGTAAGGATAGGCCCTCCGACACAATGCAAAGAGATCCTCTTCTGTCCAAGTCTGGGTCGCCGCCGCAGCCACAAGCTGCTGTGCCAAAATATCCATCGGCGCGGGCGGGATCTCGATCCGGTCCAGCACTCCGGCGCGAATGGCTCGCACTAATGCCGCACACTCCAGCAACTCGTCCCGCGTCATCGCAAACAGGCGACCTTTGGGAATGGCGGTGATCCAATGTCCCGCACGACCGATCCGCTGTAATGCCGTCGCGATGGCTCGAGGCGAGCCGATCTGACAGACCAAGTCGACCGTCCCCACATCGATACCCAGTTCGAGCGACGCCGTTGCAATCACCACGCGTGTTTGACCGCTCTTCAATCGCTCCTCGGCCGACAGCCGGATCTGCCGCGAGAGACTGCCATGATGGGCCGCGACCGCATCCGGTCCAAGGTCTCGCAAGCGGTCTTCCAAATAGTGTGACACTCGCTCTGCCAGACGCCGTGTATTCACAAAAACCAACGTCGAACGATGTTGTCGAACGAGTTCTGCAACACGGTCGTAGACATCGGACCAGATGGCATTCGTCGCCACCGCGCTCAACTCGTCCTTGGGCACCTCGATCGCGAGATCCAACTCCCGTCGATGCCCCACGTCGATGATCGTCGGATGAGGCCGAGTCCCCACCAGAAAGTCCGCCACCAATTCGATCGGCTGTTGCGTTGCAGAGAGTCCGATCCGCTGCGGGTTCTTCATCGTCAGCGCTTCCAATCGTTCCAACGACAGCGCGAGATGCGCGCCGCGCTTGTTGGGCGCGAGCGCATGAATTTCGTCGACGATGACCGTTCTGACCGTCTGCAAAAGCCGTCGACTCTTTTCGGCCGTCAACAGAATAAACAACGACTCGGGAGTCGTGACAAGAATATGGGGTGGCCGCTTGAGCATGTGCTGGCGATCCGGCATCGGGGTGTCCCCGGTCCGCACCAACACACGCAGCTCCGGCATCAAGAGTCCGGCTTGCAGTGCCAATTGCCCGATCTCGATCAGCGGTTTCTGCAGATTCTTCTGCACGTCGTTACTGAGCGCCTTGAGGGGCGATATGTAGAGAACCTGCGTGCGGTCATCCAGTTCGCGGGCAAGGGCCTGTTTGAACAGGCTATCGATACAGGCAAGAAAAGCCGCGAGGGTTTTTCCCGAA
>CAZNBG010000436.1:0-3217 GCA_964570915.1 uncultured Nitrospira sp.
TTGGTTTTTCCAAAAAGAGAGGGCTTTATTCCCGCCAATTTGAATTTGGGGAATCAGGAAAAACCAAAGACCCAGGAAAAGGATAAACGGCCCCCATGTAACGAGGAAAGTAATGTACCAAGGGCTTTCGTCGGGTGGCTTGACTTCAATCTGAACGTCCTTCTCACGAAGAACTTTGACCAGGTCAGGATAGTCGGCCGAGTAGGTGCGGATACGAGTTTTGTCCTTCAAGACTCCGCTGATGTGATTGCCTTTTATGATGACCTTCTCAAAATCACCCTTGTCGAGCTTCGCCATAAAATCGCTGAATATCACTTCTTCTTCAGGTGCGTGAGTCGGCACGCTGAACAAATTGAACAGGAGAATCATGAACAAGCCGACGACCACCCAGAAGAGCAAGTTCTTGACCCGGGAATTCATCCAGTTCTCCTTCGCGACAACGTTGAACGGAATGTCTTCATAAATCGTGGTGATGTTAACACAGCCTGGCGTAAATTGACAACAGCTCCTTGTAAAACTCTACTCCTCTTGCTCATGCAACTGATCCAGAACCGCCAGGTAAGGAAGGTTACGATATTTTTGTTGATAGTCAAGTCCGTACCCGACAACATACTGGTTCGGTATCCTGAACCCTATGTACTGCACCTGGACATTGATAACACGCCGCTCCGGTTTACTCAGTAACGTACAGACCTTGATGCTGCTTGGCTTCTGCTTGGCCAACGCCTTCGTAAGATAGTGAACCGTCAATCCCGAATCGACAATATCCTCGACAAGCAGTACATCCTTGCCCTTGATCTTTTCGGTGAGCTCGGTCACCAGTTTAACTTTCCCTGAGGTCCTGGCCCGCGTCCCGTAACTCGTCACGATGATAAAATCGACCCGCACTGGAATTCGGATGGCTCGGGCCAGATCAGCAAAGAACGCAAACGCCCCCTTTAGCACGCCGACAAGCACAAGATCTTTGCCGACATAGTCGGCGCTGATCTGTCGACCCAACTCGCGGATCCGGCTCCGCATTTGCTCCTGGGTGACGATCGGTCGTCCAAACATGCGTGTCATCTCACTCAGTTCCTTCCCCTAGTAGAGGCCTCATCCACAGTCAAAACCAAATAGCGTTCTGTTGCAGCCGTGGGTACCCAACGTTGATCCTGCCGGTAGTCGACGACCCACACGATCCCCTCGGGGGCCTCCACCACTGGAATGCGGGAGCGCGCGGCGATGGGTATCTTGAGATCCGTGAAAAAGTCCTGCAGTTTCTTCGAATGGCCTTTCATCCCATACGGATGAAATCGGTCGCCCGGGGACCAGGATCGCACCAGCAGGGGCTCAGAGATTCGATCAGCATCCACGACGATCTGATCCCTTCCCAGAAGGGCAGGAACCTGGTCGTGTGTCACACGTTGTACCTGAAGTCGTTGACCGGTTCCAGGCCATAAGAGACGACCGGGTATAGTCAACCGTTCCGGACGTACGACGTGCCGTTCCCGGTCAAGAGAAGTCGCCTGCGCCTGATGCGGAACAAACCGCACGTCGTTGAGGGTCACCAGTATCTGTCCTCCAGCCACATCAATACGTGAAACGCCTCCCGGATTCGAGGCCTGGCACATGACCTGAGTAATCGTTCGCAGACTGGAAAAGCGATGTTGGGCATGATTCTGCCGAAGCAGGCCCCGGATTACGCGCCGTTGCATGGCGCATGGAAGCTCTAAGAGAACACCACGGTCGATTACCCACCCACCGGCAGACTCCCATTTCACAGTGGAAGTGGATAGGGCCGTAGTCTGCTGCTCCAAATAGCGATCATCCTCTCTGCAGATGTCGGCAAGCCTGCAGAGCGCATTCAGGCTCGAAGGGACCAGCCGGTTTAGAATCGGAACGATTTCCTGTCTAATTCGGTTCCGCAAGTATAGCGGCTTGGAATTGCTTGAGTCCTCGCGAAAGGATATTCCGACTGTGTGGAGATACGTCAGAATCTCCTGTCTCCTGGTCTCATACAGTGGTCGAATAACCCTGTCGTCCCGGAAAGCCGGCATGCCTGAAAGGCCGGTGAGTCCTGACCCACGAAGCAGCCACAACAAGACCGTCTCTGCCTGATCATCAGCTGTATGGCCGACGGCAATACGGTCCGCCCCGCACTCCTCGGCAATCTCGTTGAACGCCCGATAGCGAAGATCACGAGCCACCGCCTGCAAAGATGAATGCCGTGGCTCATCGCGGGGGTATAACCTTCTGATATGGAGGGGAATATTACGTTCTCTGCAGTGGGCCGTCACGAACTCTTGATCATGGTCCGACTCCGGTCCGCGCAATCCATAATTACAGTGAATGGCCGTCACCTTCAGCGACCAGCTCGAGCGCAGGCCATCCAGGAGCGACAGTAAAGCCATGGAATCAGCACCGCCTGAAACCGCGATCAGGACATGCTGCCCACGCTTGAGGAGATTCCTCGACTGAATCGTACGGACCACCCGATGCAGCAGGGGCGGCCACGCCGGGTTGCCAAGAGTGTTTTTTATGATCGGGTGCAATGAGTCATTGCCCTCCGATTGTTTGATGATGTCGACGCAGCATGCTCCTTGCCGACTCCGTGTCGGATGCGATCTGTCGGCTCAGAGCTTCTCCTCCATCGAACCGAACATCGCCCCGAACGCGGCCGATGAATTCGACAGTAAGTGCTCGCCCATACAGCTCGTGCGTACCATCCAGAATGGATATTTCCAAGCGACGCTCTCCTCCGTCGAAAGTGGGTCTCGTCCCAATATACGCGACTGAATCGTGCCGCTCATGATCGATGATCGTGATGGAGGCATAGATTCCGTCGGCGGGAGCCACACGCTCCGAAGGCAGTCGAAGGTTCGCCGTGGGCCATCCCAGCGTCCGCCCTCTCCCCTCGCCAGTCGATACGACACCACTGAGGGCATACTGGCGACCAAGCAGAACTGCCGCTTGCTCGACCTGGCCTTTGATAATGAGCTGTCTGATTCTTGTCGAGCTGACGACTCCTCCATCGATCGTCACAGGAGGTGTGGGGTGCACGAGGAAATCGAACCGTCCACCCAGAGCGATCAAATCGCTGATTTTTCCCGCTCGCTTGTGTCCGAAGGCGAAGTGTTGTCCGACGAAAATCTCCTTCAGCCGAAGGTCCTTGGATAGAATCCGCTCGGCAAACACCTCCGGAGAGAGCGCGGCAAATGCTTCGGTGAACTCCAAGAAG
>CAZNBG010000437.1:0-3214 GCA_964570915.1 uncultured Nitrospira sp.
GCGGGCCGAGCGGGCCTTGCTTCATCGGTTACAGGGAGGCTGTCAGGTGCCGATCGCAGCCTATGCCACGTTGTCCGGTGAACAGCTGGTCATGGATGGACTCGTCGCCAGTGTCGACGGCAAAACGATCATTCGCGACCACATCGAGGGACCGCGTCAGCAGGCTCATACGCTTGGTGTTCAGTTGGCTGAACGGCTGTTGACGCTCGGGGGAGACAAGATTCTTCGGGAAATTTACGGGTCAGCGTGAGCAAGATGCAACGAACCAACGGCAAGGTCTATTTGGTCGGAGCCGGTCCAGGAGATCCTGGACTCTTGACGCTTCGGGGAAAGGAATGTCTCGAGCAGGCTGACGTGATTCTGTACGATTATCTTGCGAATCCCGCGCTACTCGCTCACGTTCCGGATCACGCCGAACGATTGTACGTCGGACGGCGCGGCAAAGGGAAATATCCGGAACAAGAATCCATCAATCGTCTCTTGATCGAACGGGCACAGGCGGGGAACGTGGTTGTCCGATTGAAGGGAGGAGATCCGTTTGTCTTCGGACGAGGAGGGGAAGAGGCAGAAATCCTGGCGTCGGCGGGAATCGATTTTGAAGTCGTTCCCGGGGTCACCTCCGCGGTCGCCGTGCCCGCCTATGCCGGGATTCCCGTCACGCACCGGACCTTGGCCTCCACCCTGACGATCGTCACAGGACACGAAGATCCCGAAAAACCGTCAACCGCCTTGGAATGGCCACGGCTCGCGACGAGCCAGGGAACACTGGTCTTTCTCATGGGCATGAAAAATCTTTCGGCGATCGTGACCAACTTGATGGCCGAAGGGCGGGCAGCATCCACGCCCGTCGCGATCATTCGCTGGGGAACCAGGGCTTCCCAGCACACGGTCGTCGGCACGTTGGCTGACATCACAGAGAAGGCCGGAGGGGGACGGATGGAACAACCGACCATCATCGTGGTGGGGTAAGTGGGTCGGCTTAGGTCGCAGCTGAATTGGTTTGAGCGGCGGCCCTTATTCGGAAAACGGGTGTTGATGACACGAGCAAAAGATCAGGCCGGCGACCTCGCTGCCCGATTGGCTGTCTATGGGGCTGAGCCCGTCGAGGCTCCGACAATCACGATCGTTCCTCCTGTCGATTGGACGGTGGTCGATCGAGCCATCTCGGACATCGGTACGTACGATTGGATTATTTTCACCAGTGTGAACGGAGTGGACCGCTTTATGACTCGGCTGTTGGGTCAAGGGATGGACTCACGTTGCCTGGCGGGTCGTCGGATTTGTTGCATTGGACCCCGCACGGCTCAGGAACTGGAACGGTTTGGGGTGAGAGCTGATGTGGTTCCGGCCGACTATCAGGCCGAAGGCGTGCTGGAAGCGTTGAAGCAGCAGGACCTGACACGAGTCCGCGTCCTGATTCCTCGTGCGGAGGTGGCCCGGGAACTCCTGCCGAACGAGCTTCGTGCGTATGGCGCTCACGTCGATGTGGTCCACGTGTATCGAACGCATATCCCCACCCAGAATGCCGAGGGTTGGCGCCAGGAGCTCATGCATCGCCGGATCCATATCGTCACGTTCACGAGCTCTTCCACCGTCCGCAATTTTGTCGCTATGCTGGGTGGTATTGGATCAGTACAACCGCTCATGCAATCCGTCACGATCGCATGCATCGGGCCCATCACGGCCAAGACAGTTGAAGAATATGGTTTGACGGTCTCGATCATGCCGAGCGAAAATACGATTCCGGCTCTGGTGGACGCGATCGCCCACCATTACGGTAGCCGTGAGCACACCACCACCGGAGCTCTACGGTAGCAAGAGGACACAGGATGTATGGTTGCCACGTGAAAGGAGGAAGAGTGAAATGGTCCCTGTAAAATCCTTTATGATTCCCCGAGAAAAGTTTGTGACGGTGCCCCGTGATACGGATACGCAGACGGCCGCCCGCATCATGCGCGACCGCGGGATCGGCAGTTTGTTCGTGACCAACGATCGTGAGATCATCGGAATCATAACGGATACGGACATGATGGGCCGGGTGGTTGCGGCCGGAGCGGATGCCACCAAGACGACGGTCGAGCAAATTATGTCGGCGCCGGTCATGACCATCGAGGAGAGCAAAACGTTGCTCGATGCCAACGATTTGATGGCGCAATCCCATCTCCGCCATCTTGGCGTCAGCCGCGACGGGAAGCTGGTCGGGATCATCTCCGTTCGCGACCTCGTCGTGTTCTTGACGAACCTTCCACGAAAGTAGGGCGCACGATGGGGTTTCCTATCCAACGGCTTCGGCGACTGAGACAGCACGAATCGCTGCGGCGGATGGTGCGCGAGACGACGCTTTCTCCGGCGAATTTTATCTATCCGCTGTTCGTGGTGGAAGGACAAGATCGCCGCGAGGAGATCGCTTCGATGCCGGGTCAATTCCGGCTGTCGATTGATCTGCTGGTCAAAGAAGCCGGCGAGATTTACGCCTTGGGGATTCCAGCGATTATTGTGTTCGGCATTCCGGCGCATAAAGACGAGCGCGGGAGTTCTGGCTGGGACGCCAACGGAATCGTGCAGCGGGCGATCAGGACGGTCAAGAATGCCGTGCCGGGGTTGATGGTCATTACCGATGTGTGCATTGACGAATATACGAATCATGGGCACTGCGGCATCGTCAGGGAAGGAAAAATTCTCAACGATGAGACGCTCGAATGTCTGACAACCATGGCCCGCACTCATGCCGAAGCCGGAGCCGACATGGTTGCACCATCGGATATGATGGATGGTCGTGTCGCCGCAATTAGGCGCGAATTGGATCGGTCGGGATTCTCCGATCTGCCGATCATGGCCTATGCCGCCAAGTTCTCCTCATGTTTTTATGCTCCGTTTCGTGACGCCGCCTCCTCCAGCCCTCAATTCGGGGACCGGCAATCGTATCAAATGGATCCGGCGAACGCGCGCGAGGCGATGCTCGAGATTGAGCTCGACGTCGAAGAGGGAGCCGATATCGTGATGGTCAAGCTGGCCCTACCGTATCTGGACATCATCGCGGCCGCGCGCACGCGTACGCTTCGCCCGATCGCGGCCTATCAAGTCAGCGGCGAGTACAGCATGATCAAGGCGGCCGCAAGGGCGGGGTGGCTCGACGAATCGCGTGCAATGATGGAGTCGCTGCTGGCGATCAAGCGGGCGGGAGCCGACCTGATCCTGTCGTATTTCGCGAAGG
>CAZNBG010000438.1:0-3212 GCA_964570915.1 uncultured Nitrospira sp.
GCTGGTGTCAGGCTCGCCCCGACATAAATTGTGCGACTCGGAGCTTGCGTGGTTGGCTAGATAATCAAGTCCTTTTTAGGCAGGAGCTCCGAGCCGCGCTTTGTCGTCTACGGTTCACCTCCTTGGTTAAATGGTTCACTTCGAAAGGTAAAATCAATCTTGGTTACGGTTGAGTTTCTGTCAAGAAATTCTCGGGAGAAATTCACGGGGGGACATCCTGATATATGAGCCTCGCGGTTAAAGAATTTCCGGTGGGAGCAGGTGCTGGATTTGGTTCTTAAACTATGGACTCTTATTCCGAAAATGCTACCGCCGCGCGTGTCCGTTGTGGCTTACGCCGCTCGGGACGCGGTCATTGTGCGAGATGTGGAACGCTCCTCGGCTTGTTCGCGTTAACGGCTAATTGGCAGCCGGAGCAAGGTTCTCGGTCAATTCGATGTACGTCCCCCACGGATCGGTGAGGAAGGCGATTTTAACGTTGGAATTGGGAACCATCCGGGGTGGCGCCTCCAATTTCGTTCCCGATGCTTCCAGCTTCTTGACCAGCTCGTCAAGGTTCTTTACTTCGAAACCAATATGGTCCAGCGACCGGCCTTTCGTTGGATCACGTTTCGTGTCACTTCGCGAGAAGGATACATTGAAGCGATGAAAGTAGACGCAATCAGTCACGCCTGAATTCGCCACCGTCTTGCGCTTACCTGTCAGGCCGCCGAGATTTTTGTCGTACCAGGCCTGAATTGCAGGAATATCGGTTGCCGGAACGAACATGTGGATGTGATCCATTCCGACCGGGCCGGGCAACGATGGATCGCCAAATACTTCAACCCGCACCCCATCCGGAGCCTCGACATAGCCCTGATTGGGATTGTTCGCTCCTATCGTGTAGTTCACACTGGCAGCCTTCCACTTCGCGCGAGCCGCGTTGATATCTTTCAGGACGAATCCAAAATGATCGACGGTGGAACCCGCAGGCGGAGCCTTCGGATCGCCCTGCCGCAACATAATGAAGACTCCCGGAAATTGCACCAGCGTCAACGGACCGTTTTTGATGACGGTGCCTCCCATCATCTCGGTCCAGAACTTTGTTTGGGCCTCGACGCTTTTCACCACCAAATGGATGTGGCCGAGCCGGACTCCCAGGTCGTTGGGAGGCTCAGCGAGTTGTGCGAGCCCGGCGACCGAATTGAGAGCGAGAAACAGAAAAACCGCCGGCGCGATAAGTAGTTGTGCTTTGCATTTCATGGCTTCTCCTGGTGATGACGAATGGCGCAACGCGAGCCTTCTTCGCGGCAAACGGTTGCGAGGTGAATTTTTTAGGTGCGAATAAACTAGTTATGTACTTCTGCCGTTGGAAGGAAGAAGTTCTGGTTGTCCGTGAAGAATACGCAGAGCTCTTAGCCTGTGCCCGCAACCCCAGCGGCAGAAGACATAACCCAACGAACGCAATCCCGATACGCTTCAGCACGACACCGCCGTTATTGTCCTGGTCCGCGATAGGAGATCTGCTTCTTTGCTGCTGCATCCATCTCTTCGGGCGTGAGCAGTGGCGTAGTCCTGAGGTTCGTCACTCCGCTGGCATTGACAGCTAACGAAAGCGCCGCCGCGGAGACATTGTCCGGTACATCCGCTATGCCGAGGAAGTCCGTCTCACCGAATGTGAAGTAGAACCCTTCAAGCCTACCTCCCGCTTCCTTGATCAGCGCCTCAGCGGCTTGCCGGCGTTTGGACCCACCGTCTTTGCGAACACCCTTTGCGCCCTCCGCGCTGTAACTGCCTTGGATCAGATACTTCGGCATGGAACGCCTCCTTTTGGTTAATGGATTTAACCAGTATACCTATTTCCAGCGTTCCATGGCTTTGCGGTGTTGAGATTCCGGAGTAAGCTCGGCAAGCTCAATACGCACGCCATTCGGATCCGTGATGTTCGAGAGAATCGCTTTGGTGGGACTGACGCGAGTCTCGCTGAGATTCGCTCCCCGCTGCTTGAACATCGATGTCACCTGCGCCATGTTCTCCACGTGGATACCGAAGTGATTGATTCCGAGCGGCCGTCCATTCGCAGGTTGAATTTCGACGAATGTATTCTTGCTGATCTGAACGTAGACGAGCGTTACGTTTCCTTTCTCGTCGACGCTCCGGAACGCTTCGGGAAACCCCAGCGTCTTCGTATAGTAATTCAACGCTTCGTCGAGGTTCGGTACGGCAACCCCCACGTGGTTCAAACCGACGAGTCCGCGGTTGGGACTCCCATTCTGAGCTAGAGCGGCATCGACAGCCAAGCCAACCGCGATGCCGGCAATGAACAAAAATGCGTTACGCATAAGCAGTCCTCCGTTCTTGTCTGAGCGTTTCATTTGACCGAAATACGGGCAGCGTCCTTCTCGTTTTCGCAAACCCAGTCCAGTAAATCCGTGTCCGGCATCAACTCCCATCCGAGCCGCACCGTCCACGGTTTCTTGTAAGCTTTGGGATCATCGATGGTCAGCTGGACATCCATGTGTCCGAAATCCACGCGGCGGAACCGCTCGGTGACGTGTAGTGCGTCGCTGTGCGGATGGCCGTCGTCATCAAGCCAGGTCGCCTCGTTGATACCGACCGTATCCACTACCAAAGTATCTTTGTCCCATTTACCGATGGAGTATCCGTACCAGGCCGGCTCGCGGTCCTCGGGGAACGGCCGTCCGTCGGTAAATATCTGGCGGTAGGAATGGTAAGACTCGAACAGTATGGCGATGAGTCCGGGAACTTGAATGATCTTGCGAGGAGTGAAGTGCCCGTCGAAATCCGTCACGCTGTGCGGTAGACAACGCCCTCCCGGCCGGTCCTTGGCATTGTTAGCGACGCGTTGTTTGTAGAGTTGTTCCGCCCATGCTTGCATCGGGATTTCAGTTCCGCCGGCGCCGAGATTCTCGAGGAATTTGCCGTCGGGAGCTCTCCAGATGCCGGAAAAATCCGGAGTCCCGTCGGGCAGCTTTGGTGCAGGAGCCTTCAGGTTAGGTTTTCCATCTGCGGTTCGCGGAATGCGCGGATCGCGATAGTCGATCCACTGCGCGCTCGCCGTCACGGAAAAGACGACGAGACAAAATCCGATTAGAAGCCCATGAAATACTCGCATTGTGCTCCCCCTGGAAGATCGCATTATATATAATTCGCGCTACTATGAATCGCAGAGAACTACTGACTTCTACTATGCTCATCCCCGGCGGCGTAGC
>CAZNBG010000439.1:0-3211 GCA_964570915.1 uncultured Nitrospira sp.
CGCCAGGGGCCTACACATCCGGGAAGGCCGATCACCAGAGCGACAAGCAGGACACGCGCTATAGTAGGGAGCCCGTTATTGATCGCGGACGAAATCGAAGCCGACATGCTGATGCCTACGCTACACCGGACAACCTGTAAGTGCAACTCCACGAGCCCTTATGCGCAATCCGCCTTACGGTCGACGTGTTCTCGCCATTAGGGCAGGGAGGGAGCCGCTTGAGGTGGACTGGATTTAACAATCGGTTTTCTGTACCTTACTTACCGAGGGAACGGTATGGGTATCCGACGAATTCTTGCCGTGTTCTTAGCTAGTTTTCTTACTCTTTCTCTGCCGGATGGGTTCACAGCCGCGACCGAGAGCCGAACAGCCAAACCCGAATCACCTTCGACGACGGCATCAAAGCCCTATGCGCTATCCGTTTTTCCTAAGCCGCCTGGCATCAACGGAGATGTCAAGGCCGGAGACAAGATCAAGCCCCTGACGAACGGTGGTACTGGGCACCAAATTGCCATGCTGATTTCGCCCTCTCAGGAGCTGATCGGAAAAGATGGTGCACCAATGGTGCTGATACCGGCCGGTGAGTTTGTTATGGGAAGCGAGAAAGGTGATGAAGATGAAGCCCCGACGCATCGCGTTCACCTCAGCGCATTTTACATCGATAAGTTCGAGGTGACGAACGGGCGATTTGCCAAGTATGTCGATGCCATCCAGAGTGAACCCCCATGGGGATTTTCGGACAAAGAGACCCCTGTCATCCATGCAGATCGTCCGGTTCGGTGGGTGAACTGGATGGATGCCATGGGGTACTGCCTCTGGATTGGCAAGCGCCTTCCGACGGAGGCGGAATGGGAAAAGGCCGCCCGTGGGACTGATGAACGGGTGTACCCGTGGGGCAATGACCCACCCACCTCGGTGCATGCGGCCTATGGATTGAAGGAAGGCGGTGCGGAGACCGTTTCGATCATTGGCGATCACCAAAAGGGGCAAAGCCCGTACGGCGTGCAGGATCTGGCGGGTAATCTCTATGAATGGGTGATGGATTGGTATGCCGACGACTTCTATGCCCATTTTATCAATAGCCCTGCGATCAATCCGAGGGGACCCAGCGAGGGGACGGCGAAGGTGCAGAGAGGTGGATCGTACATCAACGCTCCGTATCGGCTGCGATCGTCGTTTCGCACCAAGGGCGATCCAATCGAACAAGATCCGAACGTTGGCTTTCGCTGCGCGCAGGACGCTCCGAAACAGCCATAGCAGGGGGGTGAAACAATCCCCCGCTTCGTTCTCGCGTCGTCCTGAGGCTAGATCGACCCTGTTTCGTCTGATTCCGCAATCATACGTGAAAACTCTCAGAAGGCATTTCGAGCATCAAGCAAGGGAGTCATTTCTGCGCCACGCAGGAGGCAACCAGTGAAACGATACCGCGTGAAACCCGGAACCCGTTTATGGCTGAAGCAGTACGATCCGGACGGCACCGGCGAGTACAAGAAGAGCGAACAAGGTAAGGAAAAGGCAAAAGTTGAGTTGGGGAAGCTCATTGCCAGGCTCGATGGGCTTCAGGAACGTCTGTATGCCAATGCGACTCGATCGCTTCTCATCGTGCTGCAGGGGATGGATACGAGCGGAAAAGATGGAACGATCAAAAGCGTGATGTCCGGTGTGAACCCGCAAGGCTGCAGAGTGGTGGCCTTTAAGGCCCCGTCTACCGATGAATTGGCCCACGACTTTCTGTGGAGGGTTCACCGTGAAGTTCCTCGCCACGGACAGATCGGCATCTTCAATCGCTCGCACTATGAAGATGTGCTGATTACGCGCGTCCATGGATGGGTGTCCGATAAAGTTGTCAAGCGCCGTTTCGAACAAATCAAGGAATTTGAGGAGATCCTGACCGAAAACGGGACGGTCGTTCTCAAGTTCTTTCTTCATATCTCAAAGGAAGAACAGAAGGAACGATTGGAAGCCCGTATCGCCGATCCGGAAAAGCGCTGGAAGTGGAGTGCCGGCGACCTTGAGGAACGTAAGTTGTGGGATGACTATCTGGAGGCATTTGAAGATGTCATCGCGGCGACGAGCACCAAGTGTGCTCCTTGGTATATCGTCCCGTCGAACAGGAAATGGTACCGCAATCTCGTCGTTGCGGACCGTGTTGTGGATGCATTGGAAAACATGAAACTCAAGACGCCGCACGCTCCAGAAGGTGTCGATTTCAGCAAGCTGAGGATTGAGTAGAAGGTGGCCTGTGTGCACGAAGGCGCAAGAGGACAAGGAGCCGTAGTAACTGCTTGCTATGCCCCTTGACAAGATTTCTTAATGAGCGTAGGGAAGAACCTGCGGCCCATCTATCAATCGAAGTTCGAGAGATCGGGTAGACCGCGCGGCTGCCATCCAGGTCTCTCGGTGACTTCATCGCGAGAGGAGGGTGGATATGGACGACACGACGCCACCTGGCCCATTAGGCCCGCCGATGCGAAGGTGGGTTTCTCGTCGGTCATGCTAACCGATTCTCCGCTGGCTGTGCCATAGAGGCACTTTCAGCCCTCGACAGGGCGGTAGCCATCTTGAGCGGGGATATACGGAGAGCAAGAGGAACACAAGAGCCTGGGATTGACGAGGTCTCCCCCGACTAGATACTTTGCATTTCGAGTATCGTGCGGGTCTTTCGGGCCGCGACATTCACAATCAGAATCCAGGCGTCCCAAGCGCCAAATCGCGGGCGACCTCCCACCATAGTGCAGGGTCGCCCGCGCTGTTTCTGATTCCTCTTCCATTCGTGATTCATTAGCGGGACCAGGGGAACTCTACAGACAGGCCCCAGCAAGCGAAGAGGCGGAGCGTACGCTTCGGTACGTTGAACCTCTGAGCACGGCGAGAAGGCTGCGGGCAGACTTTTTCAGCACCCTGTTAGATGCGATCCGGAAAGTCCGAGATAAGGCCGTTCACACCGAGTGCCTTCATCTTCTTGATCTCGGCGGGTTTATTGGCCGTGTAGACGAACACGATCAGACGCGCGTGGTGTAGGGCCGTCACGAGGGATTTAGTCACCATATCAACACGCAAGCCCACGTGAGTCGCTTGAAGCCTAAGGGCGGCCGCACCGGGATCGTTCGGCAGCCGCTTAAAGAGCACCAATGTCTTGGCCTCAGGATCGATCCTTCGTATGTGTTGAAGTTCCTCGTGAACAAACGATGTCGAGATCACCGGTCTCACG
>CAZNBG010000440.1:0-3193 GCA_964570915.1 uncultured Nitrospira sp.
CTCGGCGGCGGCGAGCTTCATGGGCTCGTTGATCTCTCGGGCGCGGACGTCGAGGGCGCCACCGAACAGGCCGGGGAGGCAGGGGAGGTTTGTCAGCAACGTTTGGGGACCATGGGGATTTGTCCGTGTAAGCGCTTGATCGTGGAGTCCCCAGATGACCAGGGTGGGCATGGCAATAATCGGATAACCCAACATCCGCTGACGGGCGGCGCCGCCTCCACGAATGGCCGCACGGTAGTAATTAAGCATGGCGGTGAGGGCACCCGGTTCGCAGGCCTGTTGTCGGTAGCGGTGCACGATGTCGTTCGGCAGGGACTCTGAACTGACCCGCATGCGCTCGAAGATCACTCCAATGAGGTGTGCCCCGCCTGCCGCCAACAGGGTTTCCGGAAGCCAGGGAATCTGAAATGCCGCCATGTACCAGGATCGACGAAGTTGCCGCCAATGGCGTATCTCACGCTCAAAGCAGGCCGGATGCGGTCCGTTCAATACGATGAGTGCCGCCACTTGTTCCGGCCGGCGCATGGCGTAGTACCAGGCGATGATGCCACCCCAATCGTGACCGACTAAGATAATCTGGCGGGCTTTCGATATGCCGATGAGGGCGGCCACATCGTCGAGCAGGGCTTCAAGTCGATAGGCATCGAGGCCGTCCGGCCTGGTTGTCCCGCCGTAGCCGCGGAGATCCGGGGCCCAGACTCGATATCCTGCGTGGGCTAGCGACGCCATCTGATGGTGCCAGGAAATGGCGGATTCAGGAAATCCGTGCAGACACAAGACCAGCCGATCGCCTGATCCCGCTGTCGCGACTGTGAAGTCAAGTTGGTTGGCTTGTACACGTAGAAATGAGAATTCGGGGTCCTCGTCCGGCGAATGCGCCATGGGTGTGTGCTCTAACGATCAGAGGGTGATCCTGTTTCACCGGTCGACAAAGATGCCTCCTGGATTCCGAGAAACTGTGCTGCCATTTGAGAGGGGAACCGGCGTAGCCGTCAACAGTGAATAGGTATCGATGCCGTCTAAGTCAAAGAATCCCGCGAGGCTTTCCTCTGATGCCTCACCGAACCCCGATTGAGTGGTGTATCGGTCTTGGCCTCCCTCATCAACAAAGATCGCCCATCCCATGTGATTGGCTTTTCCGAGGCCGGTGGATGCCTCGAAGGCGTAGAGATCGTCGCCGCTTCCTCCATCGATCGCGAGACTGACGCCATGATCCCAGGACACGCCCATATTGTAGTAAGGACCGGTGGATCGGTACCGATCGTTTCCTTGATAGTCGAGTTGCATGCCGACGCCGTAATGAGCAGAGGCTCCGTGGCCGTATCGCGAGGCTTGGTACTCATCGTCACCATCCAAGTCGAGGAATGTTCCGACTCCCCAGAAATATCCCATTCCTTGTGAGAAATTGGCGCTGTGGTACTGATCGCGGCCGCCCATGTCGAGAAGCAGCCCCCAGCCTCCGGCGAGGCTCAGAGCCTGCTGCGCGCGCTGTTTGGAAAACACGCGGAGCCCCGACCCTGTGCCGAGACCAAAACAGTCATATTGAAACGATGGATCGCCCGGCTTGGCTTGAGGAGCCTCCGATGCATTGTAGGCACTCGGTAATCCATTGACGCATTGATAATGATCGTCACCTCCTGCATCGATGACTGCGCCAACTCCCAAGGGTCCGCCGAACCCGATGGCAAAACCTTGACCAGCATATCGGTCATTTCCGTCCAGATCCAACAAGAGCCCCAGTCCTCCAATGGCGGCCCCCTGGGTCAAGCGCTCACCCAGATAGACGTCATCGCCTTGCACGTCGAGTAACATGCCGATACCGGCGAAGCCGCTGCCGCCTCCTCCAGACTGGAGCCGGTACACATCGTTGCCGGCATGATCGACGACCAGGCCGACACCGAGCCGCCCTGTCGCGAGACCGAGCGGAGCGGCTTCGTAGCGGTCATTCCCTGAGAGGTCGATGACCACGGCGTTGCCGTGGGCGTTATCGCCTGGTGCCCCAATCAGTCCGTGATACAGATCGTCCCCACCGAGATCGATGACCAACGTAAACCGTTGATCCAATTCATAGGTGTTGGTGCCTGGGCCGCCTATTACAATGAGGCCATGCGAGGTCTCTTGGACCAGCAGTACCTCTCCCGTAATACCGGAGGGGATGTCCGCAGAAGAGAGTGGTCGTGGATAGGCCTCAGACAGGTCGCGCATCCATTGCTGATCCGCGAGACGCGCCAACACCTGTGCCGAGGAACAGGGGGTGTGATGGTTGACCTGTGTTTGAAAAGGGGTGGGGATGCGGGCGGAGGCATGGCCGGATGCGATCTTCTCGCTGGTGAAACGAGAAACTTGCGGCGTGAATTCATTCGCGAGGACCGCACCGTGATTGAATAAGAAGCGGCGGTCTGAGTCCGTAAGGGCGGCCAGGGCCTGGTTTCGATACGAGGACGCCTGGTCCAAACTCTTGACCATAAAGTCGAGGAGTTCCTGAGGAGTGCTGCCGGAAGGAAACGGAATCTCGCTTTCGCGGGTGGAAGGGGCTCCCCAGCTGGATTCAAAGACCTCTAACACCCTCTCAAGGTTTGAGCTGTCACCGTTGATGGCTTTGGCAACCAGAAGCGCCCGGGTCTCGAGATGAGCCAAACCTTCCCAGGGGTCATGGAGCGGTTGAACAGTCAACCGATGTTTGAAGCGGCCTGGAAGTGTGTCGATGGCTTCGTGACTCATGACAATCTTCGCATGGATGTCTGAAAATGCAGATGGGAGCCATTCTTGAAGGTGGTGATGGATACGCTGAATGATGGGATCTCGCGGGTGACTGATAGGTGGAGTAGGCGTGACCGGACTCAGGCTCTGGGCCGTGCTGCACCCGGCGATAACCAGAACCAGGAGTGCCGAACTCACATGTATCCAACGGGGAGTCATAGGTTAGCAGCAGTTCGCCCCGTTACTTGCATTCTTTCCCGTTGAAATACATGCACGTCGATTCGCCGGATTTGACCTTCCAGGTCTTGAGCACGGGCATTTCGTTCTCGCCGTTGACTTCAACGACAAAATCGACCAGCCCTGAGATTGGCAGTTTCTCCATGTGGGGACGGGCGATTTCAGGGACGTCGATGTAGAACACTCCTCCGAGCTCGGAGATCAGGATACGGTGGTTCTCGACATCAATGTAAATGACAGGACTGTAGTAGCTCTT
>CAZNBG010000441.1:0-3182 GCA_964570915.1 uncultured Nitrospira sp.
TTCATCAAGCTGAATCCGGAGATCTACTTCATCGATCATCTTCCGGTCTCAACCTTGCAGCGGGGCGAAATGGAGGAACGCGGAATTGAGTCTCTTGTGGCATTAGTCCAGAACGGTGCATCAGTTGCCACGCTTCTTAGAGGTGCATGGCTGAGACCTCGCACACCTAGCCCAACACTAGGCGGAGATCCCACAATCGAAACCGAACTCTTGGAACGGGAGAACTAGCTGTGGCTGCGGTTCCGCCAGTACAAAGGGCCGAAGGAGCTCCTTTTCCACTGGATGATATTGACCCAGATACCGCGATGGATATTCGCAAGTTCTGGGGTGATGGTGATATTGATGTTACCAACATTCATGTACATCGACATGAAACTAACCCGGCGAACGACCCGTTCTGCGGTCCTGCGTCTGAGGAAACGATCACAGTAACCCATCACACGAGTGACGGGCCGCGCCCCCACACGATAGTGAAGTTCTCCTGCGACATGCAAGAGGGAGATGCATGCGATCTCGAATGCCGGCGATTTGAGGGACCACACTCTGTATGTTGGGGTGAGTGTTCTGTAATACTTGTTCCTATCGAAGGGTCGGGCACGGGTGGTAGACCTCCACGAGAGGATCCTGGTTGCGAGTGTCTTTGCCACTGTATTGGCTCGATTGAGCTTCCTGTTGGCGAAGGATGGGAGTGGGTGTTCCTCGGAATGGCCGTAGCTGCGCTTGTGATAATCGCAAAGCGGCCTATCCCGATTACGACGTTTCGGCCTGGTGAGCCACCACCGCCACCAATTGAAGTACCCGTACGTCCTCGTCCTATTAACGTACCAAGCCCGGAACCTGAGCCTGTTGGCGCACCGGGAGGCGTTCCTACAGATCACCCTGGTGGTGGTCATGAGTTTTCGCCACGACTCACTTCTGTCGCGGAAAAACTTGATCGTAGACTTCAGGCCCTCTTCGGCATTGGGGTAGTAGGAACGGAATCGAACCTAGACAAGTTCCTGGTCGGTCAATCAAGTAACTACGCATATCTAGGCGCGACCTTTGGGAACATTGCGAGCCCGTGGCTTCGGGTAAGGGGCGATTTCATTCGTGCGACTGTAGAATTGATCGCTGCAAGTCTAATTGGAGTCAAGGTGAATCTGTACACCAAGAACGAAAATCAGGTTGGTCCAGGTCAATCCGTTGACTCCACTCAAGCGATTACACTATCCAGCCCATCTCGCGTTACGACAGAATGGGGCAGCAATACTGGTATTGGACTTAAGCAGCTCGTGAGATTTGTATTCAGTCCATATATTGCAACCCCTCCAACTCCCGCGAACGGCTGGTGTGTATTCCGCATGCTCCCGTCGGTATGGTTCGATGCGGTGTTAGCACCGCCCTTGGTCTAGCCGGAGTGACGAGATCATCCTACTTCAGGTCATCGTTTAACACTTTGTGCGGTTCGCATCTATCATGTTAGACACCGAGTAATCCGCAAGGAACGGATTCTCGGCACGAGCGCATTGACTGCTCGTGATCGGTATACTTGTGGCTATGGATGCACGATGCGCGCAAGAGCCGATTCGGGTTGAGGTTTGCCTTGTAATCGCTGGTCCAGTTTTTCGACAGTACCTACCGACGCTACGCCAACCATTTTCAGGCCCACTCGGAGCAAAACTGCGTTTTGTTACCTTCGATCTACGGAAGCTGGGGCGTCGCCCGATGTATGCTCTTGTGTCAATGCAGTTAGAGCTGAGGAAAACCAACGACGTAGACAGCATCGCGGCATGGCTTCTCAAACTATCGCTACCGATTGCTGATGAACTTTACATTGAATCGGGCAATGTTCCATTAACAATCAAGGGAATCCGTGATACTCTGGGTCACATCATGCGACGTGTGTAGTAGCCCACGACGCAGTCCAATAAGGTGCACCGAACAGTCCCTGCGACGTCGTAACGACGCCCGGACTGATCTCGTGCCATCGGCGTGTGCGCACGACGACAGATTGTGTCCAGATGGGATGAGAAGGCCGACCCCGCGACGTGACGTACTCTTGCGAGTCGTCAATGTGTTGCGGGATGGCTCTGCTCCCCGGAACATTGCTCGCGGGCGGCTGTTCGATTGCACCCTACGCGAACGATTGCACTCTCCGAGACGATCCCACCGAGCAAACGTCACCATTCACCGATCAACAAAGTGTGCAAGGCTCTGAACAAAACAAGTAAGAGCCACGGCGCCAATGAATAGGAATAGAAACACTATTAGCCAGATCGAGGCGTCGGGCTTCGTCCTTCTGTCCATTCTGCTCGCCAACTCGTCAAGAGCATTGCGGAACCGAAAGGCTCGTTTCTCTTTTCCTTGCGTCCGAAGGCAATGCGCTATTGCGAGGAATGAAACAATGGCGATCGACGCTTTCATGGCAGTCGCTATCAGGGACACGTTGCCGCCCATTTCTCCAAGTGCTAGTATGAGCACCGAAGCACAAATCAATAATCTCGTAGCTTCTGAATTGATCCGGATGGATGAACCTGTCATTGGCCCGAGTCTTCTGATATCGCGATCCAGGATACGAATGAGCTTCATGGCGTCGTCGAGCCCGCGAATTGGTCGCACAGAGGAATCCCATTTCCTTATCAATGCGGTCTTATGAAGTCGACGTATCATCTGGCGAAGCTTGCCGTCGGTACACGTGTCCTCCACCAAACCAAAGACGGTCTCAAATCTCCCGGAAATGACCTGAAGGTCATTTTGCGAAAATAGAGGCTTTAGGTCCGGGTCAAAGCACCACTTTTTCGCAAGTTCTGTTGCAGATGCGACGTTGAGTCCCATGCAACCAAAGCGTCGCCTCAACATACAAGCTAACTCGTGGAATGCTCTTCTGCAAGGGCTCTCTATCGCCGTGACATCTTGCAAGGAAACAATGAAGCCGACGCCAACACGCACTCCACTTCGTCCATCCTGAGGGAACCGCGCATCGGTCGATATCACGAGCGCAACAAGCAACCTATCTCCCGAGGCGGAGAACGCGATAGTCATCGGCATGGCGGAATGCAGATCTTCGATCCTAGTGAGCATCTTTTTGAATTGTAGGTTCGCATTCGTGATGGTTCTTACTGTGCCAAGTTCAAGGACAATCTCCTGTTTCCGGCTTTGCACCCAAAAAGCTTGAATCTTTTCCAGTTCTGCCCCCATTTTTG
>CAZNBG010000442.1:0-3182 GCA_964570915.1 uncultured Nitrospira sp.
AGGATCCCAGCGGACGGCGCTGGTCGTCGTGCCGTCGCGTCGCCCTACTCCCCGGCCAGGTGCGCCAGGAGGGCCTCCCCCAGGCTGATCCGGCGGTCGACCCGCCGGGCCCGGGACAGGCGCGCCTTGATGGCCCGGATCGACGTCGCCAGCGTGGGGGACGGGTCGAACGCGCCCGCCTGCAGACAGCGTTTGACGGTCTGAACGTGGTCCCGGTGGTTCTTCGGCATGGTTCCCCTCTCTCCTCGAAGGACGACGGACGAAGTATACCACCCTCCGACCGGCCTGTCCCCGGGAATGCAACCTTGCACCCTCGTCCCCGAAAAAGCGCTTTCCGGGGAATAAGCCCGAGTTTGATGGTGCGGGTGTAGGGGTGTCCTGACCGCGTCTCCTTTCGATCGGAGACTTTTGGATCGTACGTCAGATCCGGCATGCCATGGCAAGAAGTGGAACCACAACCGCTCGCTATCATTAGTGCCCCATCTTCGGCCCCAATGCATTCGGGCCGGTCGTAACCAGCTGAAAGCGAGCACTCGCACCACAGTGCGGGGATTTCGCGCGGATCGTTTCAGCGTCGAGTATCGCGTACTCATCCGCTTTCAACCACATGAGCTGGAAACACTTTGGGCAGCTACGGACTTGCGTTGACATCGTTTTCCCCGTACACTTCAGATTAATCCGGGGGAATACTCTAGTATAAGATGCCTCCAACCCTCAAGTCTGCTCTCACGTACTCTCACAAGCCCTCCCCCGAAGCGTCCCAGCTCCTCCGGTTATTCCACCAGGCACCTTGGGCGAAGGACCGATCGCTTGATGACGCGAAGGAAATGCTGCGTCACACCGATGTGACTCTGTGCGCCTGGGACGGTGATCAACTCGTTGGGTTTGGCCGAGTACTCACCGATTTTATCTACCGCGCCACCATCTGGGATGTGATCGTCGACAAAGCCTATCAAGGGCAGGGGATTGGGACCGAAATCGTCCAGCGCATCCTCAACCATCCACGTCTCAAGCGGGTCGAGCTCTTTTGGCTTTGCACCAGACGGCCGGGTTTTTATGAAAAGTTGGGATTCAGCTCAAAGGAGCAGACCGGCATGGTGTGGAGTCGGAGCAAGAACGGCCGGCTTGAGTAGATAGCTGATCCAAGCCCGTCCGCACCCCTCCTACTCCATAAGAAGTAGAAGGGGTGGTCATGATATCCGCAAGGGCTGACGCTCAGAAAAACATCTTTCCGCCAAAGAGGAAGCCGAATGAGGAGGCATTCCAGTCATCATTCCGACCTCCGGTACCGGTCGTATGTCCGTCGTTTCGCTTATAGGCCCATTCCGCATTGAGGGCAAACCGTTCATTGAGCAGGTAATCAGCTCCCCAGCCTAGCCGCCAGGCAAAGGTGTTGCTCGGACTGATGCGAATAGGCGTGTCTTCGCCAAAGCTGTTGATGTTGACGCCGAAGCTCATGTTCACGTACGGAGTGACCCGGCCAAGTTTCACAGGACGCACTTCGACAGTTGGTAGCACCGAGACCGTATCTTGATGCCCCAGGTCTATGTCAGGGCGCTCCAGGCTGACTCCATGCCGTTCCCATTCGAGCATCATTCCGACCAAGAGCTAGTTGTTCACGCTGTACAAGCCTTGAAAATTGACGAGTGGTCCGATCGACGTTGACGTATTGTCCGAAAGCTGCTGGGTCAATGGAGCAAATCCGGCCCGAAAGCCGAGGATCCACCTGCCCGGTTCAGTTCCTCCAAACTCTTCCGCCAAGGCTCCATGTGAAATAGGAAACACCGTCGCCATGGCGACGAACAATACTCCAATCAAGCCTACTCGCTTCGTGTGCCCTCGCATGAAACTCCTCCTCTCATGTATTGAGTGTCTCGCTCATAGAAGAGACAACCGCGATTATCGCCGATTCCAATATTCTCTTGCCATCTCGACAGCGAATGCAAGTGACGACATCGCATATCTGCTGCCTGATTGTACACATAGCATCCTGAGATTGGGGTGAGCAAGATGGTTGTGGTTAATGGGAATGTGCAAACCGTGTCTTTTTCACGCGCTTCGGCGAGAAGAAGACGGAGATGAAAAATACTGTGGTGGCGAGCAGAACGATTGCCGGTCCGGAAGGGACGTCCCAGACAGCGGAAATCAGGACGCCCGCGACAGAGGTCATGATTCCGATGGTTGCAGAATACAGGGTCAATGTTGCGAGACTATGAGTCAGTTGGTACGCGGTCGAGGCTGGAATCAGAATCATAGCAAACACCAAGATGGCGCCGACCGTCTTCAATGAGACCACCACCGTCAAGGCGACCAGCGTCAGGAGAAGAAAAAAGATTTGCCGCGCTGGAATGCCGGACGCTTCGGCCATCTCTTGATCGAAGGCGATAAAGTACAGTTCCTTTGCAAACGTCAGAAGGAGCCCCAGTACAAGAACGCTCAACGCTCCGATGATGCTCAGCTCCTCAGTGGTCACCGAGAGGACGCTGCCAAACAAGTACCCATACACCTCGGCATTGTAGGTCTTCATCAGTCCGATGAAGAGGATTCCCAGGGCCATCGTCGTGGTGTAGAGAATGCCGATCGAGACATCCAGCTTCATCCTGCCTCTTTCCTCGACCCACCCAGTGATCCATACCGTGGCGAGTCCAAAGAGGATTGCCAGCAACAAGGGAGGCCAGCCCATGAGGTAGCCAAGCGCAACGCCCGCGAAGGCGGCATGGGACGTGCCGGCTCCGACAAACGCCAGCCCCCGCAACACGACGAACACGCCGATGACCGAGCACAGTCCGCCGACCATTGCCGCGGCGACCAAGGAGCGTTGCATGAAGTCATAGGCAAGGAGGTCGAGCATGAGCAACGAACCCTATGGAATAAACGCCGATTCTACCAATGTTATCTGGCCATTACCCGTAGTGAACGCAAGGCCCCTTGCTCCCCATCGGATAAAGCCTCGAACCAAAAAAGTGCAACCGCTACACCCACTGATTCCGCCATTCACTTGAGATGTACCCAGGTGCTGAAGCGTAGAAGAATCATAGGCCAAGAGCATGATTGGGATACCGGAAGACACTTCAGATGGCAAGAAGAATAATCGACCAACCGATAGATCGGGCCGAACTTTGCGGCATAGGCTTCCGACTCAAGCCAGTCATCGAAGCCGGGCTTTTTGAAAAAGGCAATTT
>CAZNBG010000443.1:0-3176 GCA_964570915.1 uncultured Nitrospira sp.
AAATTCTCTCCTGATTTGCACACCGGTACGGGAAACTTCATCGTCCCGATCGCACTTCCACCAGGGCGCAATGGTTTTCAGCCTCAACAGAATCTGACGTATGGCTCCGGAAACGGGAACGGCAACTTCGGTCTCGGTTGGAGTCCGGGCATCCCTGATGTGATGCGGAAAACGTCGAAGGGGATTCCGCGCTATCGCGATTATGAGGAAGAGGTACACAACTGGGATACTTTTGTGCTTTCCGGCGCGGAAGATCTTGTTCCCGTCGTTCTACTCGATGAAACGAACCAAGTGACCGACGTCACATTTGCCAGTTTGAGCGCGGCGAAGGAGGCACACAAAAATCCGGAACACAACGCGCCCATCAAAGGCGCTAACCGGCAAGTCGATGGGACAGTGGCGGAGCCGCTTCGTGCCGACCGCATTACGCTGAAAACGGGAGAAGGAAATCAGCTCTTCGAGGTGCGTGATGTCATGCATGAGCGAATCTCCAGGCTTCAGAAAGGCGAATCCGTCATTCTGCTGGTCGACAACGAAAACAAGGTGGTGGACATTGCCGTACCGACTCAGTAGAGCCGGGGGACTCTTTTTGCGCAGGATGCAGCCATTTTCCCGTTTGCTTTTTGCCGGGTAACATCCTAGAGTCGTTCAATCTATCGGGAAGGAGCAGAGGTCTCCCCATACACATATCCGTTGTTCGCATGAGCCGTATCCTGCGTGTCCCACTTCCGCTTGCTCTGTCTCTGCTCATTGTGACGTTCGTGTGTGTTCCGGCGCGATCTCTCCTTGCTGCACCGGAAGGAAAGACGGAGGTCTTTCCGGTTCAAAAAGCCGCGCCGGCCGCAATTGTGATTGAAAGGACCGGCAATGAAGCTGAGCTCCGGCGTCAGATGCGGATCAAAAACGATGTCGCCGAACTTTCCAACGAAACGATCCGGTTTTCGGAAGCGCCGGTCGGGAGCTTTGGGTTCATTGCGGCACAGTCCCTCGGAATAGCGTTAGTCACGCAAAGCCCCGACCTCGTACTGGAGCGGGTGGCTCCGACCTCGATTGCCTATGAAATCCACAAAATCGCCGGGGGGAGCGGGTTACTGGTTGGTTTCATGGACAGACAGACGGCATCCCGGATTTCTCCCACCGAACGGCCTAAAAATCTGCGTATTGCGCTCTATTCTAATTCCGTGGACAAGGCGCCTGTCATCGTCGCTATTCCCTTAACCAAGGTGATGGCGGACCGGATGCCGATCAGGCTCGATCCCAAAAAATCAGATAGTCCCGTGATGCTGGATATGGATTTGCTGACTACAGCCAACCGAAAGTCGACGGTTGGACAATAGCAAGAGAAATAGGAACAGTCAGGTGTGGACGTATTGACAGTCCATGCAGAGTTGAGTACCTTGGGGCCTTCACTATCTACCTAGTAATCGTGAACAGCACATCTATCCGTCAGATTGGTTATTCCCGAAACTATTTTGCCTTCTCATTTGTGTACGTCGTTGATCGAGCTGGCCGAGCAGCCTTCGCTGCTCACTTACTTATGTTATGAAGGAGGGTCGGTTCATGTTTCATCGTCACTTTACATTCACCCGCGTCTTAAGCGGACTTACCGGGATCGCACTGTTTGTTGCGCCGTCGGCCGTGCTGTCTGAGACTTCATCGCATGTGGCGATGAACCATCAGCTGCCTGGCTGGGCTGAACAGTTGGAGGGGCAAACGATCGTTGAGAATACGATGGAAGGCCAACCGGAACGCACCACCATGGTGGAACGGCAGCACCAGCGTATCATGCAACAAATGGAGCAAGATAAGACCGCGCAACGTAACGGCGGGTACTACAAAGAACTGACCATGAATGATCAGTATGGTGCCGGGAAACAGGAAGTGTTTCTCATGTCGAATTCCAGCGCGGAACCCCGGTCGAAGTCGGGCGGACGGCTGCCCGGGTCCGCGCCCGGCAGGCAAAATTACATTTCGGCGGGCCATGTTGAAATTTCGCCCAAAATGTGGGTCTGTTTTTATACCGGTTACATGTACGTCCTCACCGAGAACCTCGCAAAGGTGAGGGAAGAGGAAGCCGCCAATCGTGCAGCCCGCGAGAAGGAAGGTTATGATCCCGGAGCCGTCAGGAACGGCCTACAGAGCCAGTGGATCCAGCCGCTGGTCATCCGAGGCAATCAGGGCGATTGCGTTAAGATGACGCTGCGCAACCAACTGGAAGGTGGCGAGGATGTCAGCCTCAATATTCACGGCTCCAGCATGATCGTCGCCTCTACGGGCAAGCCGGCGACGACGACGAATGCAGACAGCATCGCAGCCAAAGAGAAGTCCGTGGACCTGGAGTGGTACATCCCCCCGACTCAGCAAGAGGGCGGCCGGCAGTTCCACTCGTACAGCAACGATCGCGAGCTGACGGTGATGGGTCTGTTCGGCACGTTCGTCGTCGAGCCCAAGGGGTCTGAATATCTCGATCCATTGGGAACCGGTGACGCCACGAAGATGACCAGCGGATGGCAGGCCATCATCAAGAATGGGGCAGGGCCAGATTTCAGAGAATTCGTCTTGATCTATCATGAAGTCGGAGATGAGGCGTTTCGGCCGTTGAATAAAAAAGGCGACTTCATTCCACAGCGCGATCCCTTGACCGACGTCTATCGGCCGGTGGCCCGTGCCCTGAACTATCGTAGCGAGCCCTTCGGCGTCGATAACATGCAGACGCAACACGAATACTTCGGCTTCGAAGACGAATCCATGGCCTACAGCGCCTATACCTTCGGCGATCCGGCCACCACCGTGCCTCGCAGCTATTTAGGAGATCCGGCAAAGTTTCGCCTGGTGCACGGCGGGTCGGAGGTGTTCCACTCCCACCATCCGCACGGCGGATCGATTCGTTGGCCGCGGAGTCCGCGCGCCATCGACGAAATGCCCTTATGGCATGCGGCAAAGAATGGGCCGGTCAAATATCCCGTGATTCGCATCAAGTCCGACCGCGTGGATGTGGAAGTCATCGGTCCGTCCGAGACCATGGACCTGGAAACCGAATGCGGATCAGGCCTCTGCCAGCAGTTGGCCGGCGACTTCCTGTTTCATTGCCACGTGGCGCACCATTACATCGCGGGGATGTGGGGATATTGGCGGGTGTACAACACGCTTCAACAGGGTGAGCATCACAACGATGT
>CAZNBG010000444.1:0-3176 GCA_964570915.1 uncultured Nitrospira sp.
CGAGGTTGGTCTAGTGACGCGGTCGCCCGCCAGAATCGTTTCCGATACCCCTTCTCGTCCTGCCACCGAATGGTCCACTGGCACCACTCATCATCATTGCCGATGCACGAGGTCTCCATCGCTTCCGCCTGGGAAAGGCCGTGGATGCGATCAGCCATCGCGACCATGATGCCTTGCGCGGATTGACAAACCAGACAGGCGCACCGCCTCCGGTAAAGCCCGAATTGGCGAAGCGTGCGATCGGTGAACCGCATCGCCACGACTGCGGTGCGGCTCGTGACTTCCACCACTCGGAATTCGACGGAGCCCGAGGTAAACTTATTCCCGAAGTAGGGAAACATCGTGTAGATCTGCGACAGGGAAAATGGCCGGGTCAGCGCCAACATGATTGGCGAGACCTTTTCCGCCCCTGCGTTGAAGGCGAAGCGCTGGTTTCCGGAGATACGCTCGCAAAACTCATACAGGTAGGAGGTGAATTCGTACGAATAGCTGTTCCATGGATTCTTCAAAAATTCCGGCGTGACATGATAGACAGGATCTTTGATGCGGTCGTTCAAGAGACGGCACAACTCCTCCACGGCCTCTTTCCCCGCCGACGCTCCCCGCTCCGATGTGACCAACTTTTCCAGAAAAACGGTCACCGCTCGAATGCTGACTCCGCTGAGGTCTCTGATCGTGTGCCCCTGTTCGTCCAGCCCGAATGGGCGAAACACCATGGCGCCCTGCTCAAGGATCGTGTGCTCCTTGGGCAACAATTCCATCGTGGGCGGGGACTTGGCCTCCATGCTCTCCATCGCGCTGCTTGTCATGCCATCATCCCCTGAACCGACTTGACCACTGGAAGGAGTACGGCTGGTTCGCAATGCGATCTGCCTTCACGACCGCTGGGAGGATGCGCAGTTCACCCATAGGAATACCTCGTACGGGTTACAGTATAGAGACGAAGGAGAATCTTTTCAACACAACGGCCCGCGTTCTTGCATCGGACGACGCGAGTGCGCCTCACGATGGAACAGACATCAGGAACATGCAGATCCTCTCCGAACAAGCCAGCCTGTTCGGCTTGCATGAAAGACGGCAAGGCCTGACAGCGCCCTATTGCTTGACCGGTCGTTTCAATGTCTTTTCGATGCTGGCAACCTTACTCTGGAGACGACCGGAGTGCCCCTTGCGATAGTCGACTTTGATCGTGCAGGAAATACGGCCACAATCCTTCTTCATCCGCTCGTAGCATTGCTGCACGACCGCGAAGACCTCCTCCCATTCCCCTTCCAGAACCGTTCCCATCGGATTCAAGCGATACGGCACTCCGCTCTTATCGATGATATCGAGGGAGCGGGCCACATATTTGCCCACACTTTCACTCTTCCCCAACGGGGACATACTGAATTCCAGTAGAACCATCGTGACTCCTATTGTTTCTCCCTATCAGGTGGCGCACTCGTGACCGCTTGTGATCGTCGCTCCAACCAGACTTTGGGATACTGTACGCGGCCAAGCAAGCGGAAGCCGTCCAACGCGTCATGGAGAAGCGCGCGCCGTTTTTCGGCATCCGGCTCGTTCGCTTTGGCCTGTTCCCGCAGGTGTCCGACCCATTCGACGAACTCGATGAACTGGGTATCGAGGACATGTTCCAAATCTTCTTTCATGAATCCGGAGAGGGCCGGCGCCATCCCGCTCGTGCTGATCGCCACACGGACGTGTCCCGCCGCCACCACCGCCGGCATCGTGACGCTGCTCGCTTCCGGGTAGTCGACCGACCAGAGCAGCACGCGCTTCTCTCTGGCCTTGGCGGACAGCATCTGCGAAAAATCGAGCTCGCCCCGAAGCGTATTGAGGATGAGAATGGCGTGTTCGAGGTCCGTATCGCGAAAATGGCGACCGCGATGGATGATCTTACCCGAAGCCGCCAACTGACGCAGCGATTCATTCAACGTAGGGCTGATCACCGTCACCCGCGCACCGGATTCGAGCAGGCGTTGAGATTTTTCCGCCGCCTCTTCATCGCCGCCGATCACCAAAACCAGCCAGCCTTTGACGTCCAGGACAAGAGGAAAACCAGGATTTGCAGCCATGATGGTACTCCCGTTCCGACTGAGGAGGCCAGTATCCGCAAATGCGTCCCGGCATGCAAGAGCCATTTGGAGACGGAATACCCTAGCTCCACTTTTTGTCGCTGCCTGGCTATAATGCGGCGCTCTCGATCAGATTGGAACGACGAGGGCGGGGAATGACACTAGACACACGTGTGTGAAGACACGGGGTGTGACTCGCGCATGACTCAGCTGGGAACGACGGTCACGTATCGGCGGGATCGGCATCCAACTCCATGTTCCAATACAGATAGTCACGCCAGCTTTCCGGCGTGTTGCGAATGCCGATGGTGATGGTAATCACGGGGCTCCACCGGGGCTTCACCGGCCGTTTTTTCAACTTCATGCCGGCTTCATCCGGAGTCCGCCCGCTCTTACGATTGTTGCAGCGCCAGCAGGCCGTCACGATATTTTCCCATGTCTTTTTTCCGCCTTTGGCGATAGGCACGACATGGTCAAACGTCAGTTCTTCGGTTCGGAACCGGTGAGTGCAATATTGGCAACAGTACCCGTCTCGGGTAAAAATGTTGATGCGGGAAAACTTGACGGCGCGATGACTATCCTTCAACTTCACCAGCTTCAAGAGCCGCATGACTGCCGGAAGTTTAATCGACAGAGAAATCCCGTGGATTTCTCTGTCGTAGACTTCCAAGACTTCGACTTTTCCTTGCCAGAGAAGCGCGATCGCTTTTTGCCAATGCACGACCCGCAGGGGTTCATAGGTCGCATTCAACAGGAGGGTCATTTCCATGCAGGAACCTCATCCCCATTCGGGCCTCCAGAGGAGTCGTGGAGTATATCCGCGGGGCAGGACTACTTGGTGATAGTTCTATGCCATAAGGTTGCGCCGAAATCAAGCAAGCGCCCATCTGACGCCACATGCGGCGGACCGATGGAGCGATGGCCATGATGAACGATTTCGTCAGAGCGGCTTTCACACATGAGATTCCACCCGGCACGGGACGAACCGTCGAAGTCGACGGGATTTGGATTGCGCTCTTCAACGTGGACGGAACGTTTTATGCGGTCGATAACACCTGTCCCCATGCGGGCGGCCCGCTCGGGGAGGGCACGCTCTGCGGA
>CAZNBG010000445.1:0-3143 GCA_964570915.1 uncultured Nitrospira sp.
TCTCATTGGGCCTGGGCGTCTCACCTGTCGGGTGGCCGGCATTCTTCGAAGCGAATCAGACCGGAACTCATCCTGGGAGCGCATGGCCGTCATGGATATTGCCGCTGCGCAAATCACGTTCGGCATGGTCGGGAAGGTGGATCGAATCGATCTCGTGACCGAGATGAACAGGTCCGTCGAGGACGTGGCGGAGAAGGTACGAACCGTCCTTCCTCCTCATCTCACCGTCGAACGGCCCGCGAACCGGACGAAGCAAGTCGAGCAAATGGTGCGTGCGTTCCGCCTGAATTTGACAGTCCTGAGTTGGGTCGGGCTTTTGGTCGGGATGTTCCTGATTTACAACACAATGGCGTTTGCCGTTGCGCAGAGGAGACGGGAAATCGGAATCTATCGGGCCATCGGGATGACGCAAGCACGAGTGGCGGCTCTGTTCTTGATTGAAGCCGGCGTGTTCGGATTCTTGGGAGGAATTGTCGGAAGCGCGGCGGGGATGGTCTTGGCTCAAGAGCTTATTGCGTTGCTCAGCCGAACCATTTCAGACCTGTACGTTCCAGTCGGTGCAGGCGAGGGTGGTCTACTCTGGACAAGCCAGTTTTGGAACATTGTGCTCGAAGGGATCATGGTCGGCTGCGGGGTGTCCATGATCGGCGCCATCGGCCCCAGTTTAGATGCCAGCCGTACGGCAACGGTGCGCGCCTTAGCGCCCGGTGATTATGAAGCCAGCCAACAGCTGCGCGTAGGCACCCTTGGCGTCATTGGGCTGAGCTTGCTCGCGGTCGCGGGCCTGTTGAGTTGGCCGGGGCCCATTCGCGGGGTTCCGCTGTTGGGATATATGGCCACGTTGTGCTTGCTGGCAGGGCTGGCCTGTTTGGCACCGCTCTGTGTCAGCGGATGGCGCCGTCGCCGCCGATACGTGGGGCGTGAATTCGGTGCGCGGGGAATCATGAGGGGGATTGCGGTGGAACATGCATCCCGCAATCCTGGCCGTAACGGAGTCACGGTATCCGCCTTAATGGTGGGGCTCGCCATCATGATTGGGGTGCTCGTCATGGTGCGAAGTTTTCGACATACGGTAGAGGTGTGGGTCACCGATACTGTCTTGGCCGATCTCGTCGTGGCCCCTTCGATGTGGCTACGCGGCACGGAGATTGGCAGCGTAGGACGAAGTCTCCCGCCCTCGTGGCTGCACGTGCTGTCATCAACTCCCGGCGTGGCGGCGGTGGATAGCTATCGTGATGTGCGAGTGGAGGTCAACGGCCATCGTGTGGCTGTCGTCTCGCGGGATTTGCGGTTGCATGCCCAGTGGAGCCGGTATCTTGTGCGGAGGGGAGATTCCTCCGAACAACTGAATCGGGCTGCCGAGATCGGGGGTCTTCTCGTATCCGAGGTATTGGCCGATCGGCTGGGCGTGCAGGAGGGATCGACACTTGAGATTATGACGCCCAGCGGCGCCAGGCAATTTCCTATCGTGGCCGTGTTTTATGATTATTCGACCGACGGCGGCAAGCTCCTCATGGATCGAACGCTCTATCAGTCGCTATGGCACGATGAGTTGGTCACGGTATTCCCAGTGTACTTGGGCCACGGATCGAATCTCGATCGTGTGAGAGAACGAATCACGGAACAGTTGGGTGGCGAGGCCGTCGGGAGGCTCCCGCCGTTGGTGATCAGCAATGCCGAGCTCCGCAAAGAAATTCTCGAAATCTTCGACCGCACATTCCTGCTGACCTATGTATTGGAAGCGATCGCGGTGGTGATCGCCATGCTGGGGATCGTCAATACGCTGATCACGTCCATCCTCGAACGGCGCCGGGAGTTTGCGACGGTACGGGCCATCGGCGGCAGTCCGGAGCAAATTCGGCAGCTTGTGCTGTGGGAAGCGGCCTACCTGGGTGCGGTGGGAATCGTCTTGGGTCTCATTGGGGGCGGGCTCCTTTCTCTCTTACTTATTAAGGTTATCAACAGGCAATCCTTTGGATGGACGATTCAACTCATTGTCCCGATCGGTGCACTGGTTCAGGCGGTGGTCCTTGCAGGGATCGCAACATTGGTGGCTGGCTACTTCCCAGCCCGGTGGGCAGCGCGGCAACCGGTCATAGAAGGGTTGAGGGAGGAGTAACGTGCAATGCAGGCGCACGACGGACAGCGTCAGCTGAGTTTCTCTGTCCGTTGCGCGGTTCCCGTTGGCACATCATGTCTTACAGCCTCGGCCATACTTCTCCAATAAGGATTGAAACTCTTCAGGAACGGGCATGGACTGAAATGGAGGCACCCGGGCTCCTCCAGGATTGCCTATCGGTACCCAAATTCGTGACAACAGCAGTGCTCCCACGATTCGTGGGATCTGACCGGTAATCTCCACGAAATCCCGGCGTTTCCATCCGACCTTGAGCATCCACCAGTGGGTCCTGGCGTGTTCGACAGGAAAGGATTGTCCTAGGATATGTGCGCGCTCAAGTTGAAAAAATGCAAGCCGGAGGTCGCCAGCATTGTACTGATCGACCGCTTCCGTCATTTCTTTCTCATAGGCGTGTTGGAGCTCGGGGTGCATGCTCATTTCCCAGAGATTGGAGTCCCTCACTGTACGCTACACACGAATCAGAAACCAGGGCGTTGCGTTCTCGCGAAATCACAGTCGCCATCGGCCGTATCCAACCTATGATGAATGATTCGATCTTTTGTGAGGATGATTCGACGCCTGAGTTCTGGCTACAGAATCGTGCGCGACGTAAGACGATATGCCACTCTTCCGAGAGAATGCCTCGGCCGAGGGACAAATATCGATCGCCACATGAGGAAGGCGCTCAGACAATGACTAAAAAATATTACCATTTTAGGTCAATGATGTCCTGGCGCGAGCGTGATCGAACAGCGCCTGGATTCCTGGGAACCATCCGGGGTGAAGAGCTCCAGCGAGAAGTCAGGGCGGAATGAAGGTAAGAGTGGAGTGTGAGGCCGCCAGCCATGCCTGAGAGGATCGCCGCCATGTCACCTCGTCTTCAGGCCAACAAACTAGGGAACTACCCAGGTTGTGAATTCTCACAATATTCGTAGAGTGGAAACGTTCTCAACGTGCATTTCGGATTTCGATAGTTCCGAGTAAAAGCGTGAATGTTACTCTATCGACTTGGACGATGAAAACG
>CAZNBG010000446.1:0-3129 GCA_964570915.1 uncultured Nitrospira sp.
GCAGTCACGGTTTATCGCCCAGAAAATACTGGAGTTACGAGAAGAGGGCGTGCCGTTGAGCGAGGTGGCGGTATTATTTCGAAACAGTTTTCATTCATTCGATCTGGAAATCGAGCTGTCCCGCCGCGGCCTTCCATTTGTCAAGCGCGGCGGCGTCAAGTTTATTGAAACTGCCCATGTGAAGGATCTGTTGGCACATCTGCGTGTCGTCGCCAATCCGTTGGATACGGTGAGTTGGCATCGCGTATTGATGCTGGTAGATGGGGTTGGACCGAAGAAGGCACAGGATCTCCTGGCGAGCCTCGTCAAATCCGAAAAACCCTATCACGTGCTGCGCGAGTCGAGTGGTCGTTCAGGACAAGGGCTCAGGAATCTTGCGAATACGTTAGAAAGTCTTTCGGGTTCGGACGATCTGGGTACGGCCGATCAGGTCAATCATATTTATGAGTATTATTTGCCGATCCTCAAGGAGCAGTACGACGATTATCCGAAGCGCATCAGGGATTTGGACCATCTTCACACCATTGCCGAGGGTTATCCGGAGGTCGACGGTTTCTTGTCTGATCTGGCATTGGAACCGCCGGACGGCAGTGCCGTGGATGTCGAGCCGTCAGATCGAGACGACGAGCGGATGGTATTATCGACCATCCATTCGGCCAAGGGGCTAGAATGGCAATGCGTGTTTGTCATTTGGCTCGTCGATGGGAAATTCCCTTCGATCTATTCTTTCGTCACCGACGAAGAGTTGGAAGAAGAACGACGACTCTTCTACGTCGCGGTGACCCGTGCGAAGCGACATCTTTATCTGACCTATCCGATCAACGTGTTCGATAAGGGCAGTGGCATGTTGCTGTCAAAACCGACGCGATTCCTTGACCACGTCTCGCCGGCAATGTTCGACCAACTGGCCTTAGTGGAGGAAGGGAATCAGGTAGATTGGCGTGGATATCGAGACGAGTCCTATTGATAGACCTCCTTCAACCGCGCGAGTTGACTTCTTTATCATCCGGTCTATCTATGCATCGGCTCTTCATCATAACCGTCGCATTGTGTGTTGTGCTGTTTGATCCGAGCGATGGACGAGATGCGCCTCTTTCCGACCATATCTGGAAACAGATCGTTTCCGAGTCCGACGGACTTGGGTTATCCACAAAGTTTCTCAAAGTTATTCCAGCAAACTTCGTGACATTCGAGTTCGACGATTTGCAAGCCTTCGCAGCCGAGTACCATTTGGGCGAGCATCGAATGGTGCTGAACAGGGCTCTCTCGTTCAATGTGGCTGGTGGCACCTTGCGTCCGCTGGCTCGGCTCACTCATGTTGAAATGGAAACACTCTTTCATGAACTATTCCACGCCTATATCGACTATTTGACGGTGAGAGAGACTGAAGGACAGCTAGATCCGCTACTGGTTTTTGCCCGGAAGCAGCAGCATTGTCACTACAGCGCCGTGTTGATCACTCCCGTGATTCAACGGAAATCGGAGACCGAAGAGCGGTTTTTGAGTGAGCGAGAATCCTGGGAAGCTTTGAACGAAGCGTGGGCCGTGTTTGTCGGCTGGACCGTGTGGAATCAGCTAGAAGTCCGCCAACGGATAGGGCGATCGATTCAAAAGCCAGGCAAGAGCCGCCAGGATTGGCTTCGTCGTCTTGAGGAGGCGGACCGAGAGGGGAAGCTTCGCGGTTACTATGAGCCTGAGGATGCGACCGAGCGGGCCGTGACAAGAAAACGATTCTTAGCTCCTGGGTCACGTCTGTCATGGGAGGAAGCGGAGCGAATTATGACAGAACCGTTGGAGTTTTCTGCCGACCTGATCAAGCAAGCCAAGATGATCATGATGCGTGATCAAGAGACTCTTTCATTCTCGAAATCCTGCCAGTAGTGTCCTCAGAACTGTTTGAAATGTTGTAAAGATTTAATTTTCCGATTCGATGCATCCCCCAGCAATCTTCTGATACCTGGAGCTGGTCGGCGATAAAATTTGGTCGTCTAGGGGATCAGCTAACCATTTTGCTCGAGGACAAGAGAAAAAAGGGCCCGGTAGGTCCTTTGGGGCTTGACTTCGAATTACTTCATCAATAGAATCAGCCGTTTCCTGAACAAGGCTGTGTCCGCAGCTCTCCATTTTATCCTTATTTTTAAGGAGGGGGGAGCTGTGCGTGGACTAGCCTACTCTTCTTTTCCCATCGTGCGAATGCGAAATGAAGATAATGAATTTTCCATTGGAATTTTCTCGCTGGAAATTTTGGGCAGGTACCCAAGTGGCCAAAGGGGGCAGACTGTAAATCTGTTGCCATCGGCTTCCAAGGTTCGAATCCTTGCCTGCCCACCAAGCAGAGCTTGCTCGACCGGGAGCCCTTCTAAAAAATCCTTGGCGACCGGATGAACTCATGACAAGGCGGGCGTAGCTCAGCGGTAGAGTCCCAGCCTTCCAAGCTGGCTGTCGTGGGTTCAACTCCCACCGCCCGCTCCAAAACGAGGATGTGTAGCAGATTCATGAGAGTGAACGTCAAGACCTATAGCTCATGTATGGAAATCTTGTTCTGCGATTTACCGATAGCGGTTCACGAGTGATTGAGACTGCCCACGTAGCTCAGTTGGTAGAGCACGTCCTTGGTAAGGACGAGGTCACGCGTTCGATCCGCGTCGTGGGCTCCATACCAAGCTTCGCTTGGGCCGCGCCCTCGATCAAATGGGCGCGGATAAGCACTGTTCCTTCAGGAATATAAATAGCTAGCTCGACCCGGAGCGCTCATCAACTGTGCGCGACGGGATAAAACCTCGGGGTTTTTGAAAAAGGAGTGATTTATGGCGAAGGCGAAATTTGAGCGGAAGAAGCCGCATGTGAATGTGGGGACGATCGGGCACGTGGACCACGGGAAGACGACGTTGACGGCGGCGTTAACCAAGGTGTGCGCGGATAAGGGGATGGCGAAGTTCATCAGCTACGACGAAGTGGCCAAGGCGAGCGAGAGCCAGGGGCGCCGAGACCCGACGAAGATCCTGACGATCGCCATCAGCCACGTGGAATACGAGACCGCCAACCGCCACTACGCGCACGTGGATTGTCCGGGGCACGCCGACTATGTGAAGAACATGATCACGGGGGCGGCGCAGATGGACGGGGCGA
>CAZNBG010000447.1:0-3114 GCA_964570915.1 uncultured Nitrospira sp.
CCGCCCCCTCCTTATATCGACTTGGCGGTGCTGACCAAAGGCTTGACCGGACAGCCCGAGGCGATCGACAGCCAATTCATGATCGCCTACCCGATGGTCTTGAACCTGTTGAAGGCCCATCCGCATGAGCACATTCAAGGGATCCTGGCCAAAAGCTTCGCGCAATTCCAACTCAACCAGCGCGCCGAACTCCTCGAGCAGAAGCTGGATGTGCTCCATGCGCAAATGGAACCGTTCGGCCCTCGCGTGTGCACCGATTGGATCACGCAGTGGCAAACCTTCGATCATGCGCGCAGACACCGCCCCGCGCGGCATCAGATTCACCGATCGGAGTCGCCGGAAATTTCAGCCCGTTTGCCGTTTCTGACGGCGGGGCGCGTGGTGGGACTCACCAAAGGACGGGGAATCGTGCTCCGGCAATATCGGAGCAAAGGCCAAAAGAACTCCATGCTCACCATCTTGCGACCGGACAGCGCCGTGACCGAATGCCCGGTCACCAGCGTCAAGGACGTGTATGACCGCGTGTACGAATGCGAAGAGATTCCGGCTTATCCGTGGTGTTCGACCGAAACGTTCGATCGGCTCAGCTATCAGCTGGAAGAACTTCCGACGCGATTGCCCATCCTCCCCATTCTCGTGCCGACCCACATTGAGCCGCTGCCCGATGCGATCGTGCAATCGCTGGGTGATTTCCCATGTCCGAGTTGTTCTTCACGTGCGGCCTGTCAGAAAGACTATCTCACGGCGTCGCGCCTTCGGCAGGAGCAGCATCGCCACACTAAATCCATTCAAGCGCTGCGGACCAGTTTATGGCATCGATTCCAAGAGCGCGTGGACGTGCTCCAGAAATTCGGGTATCTCACGTTGGCGGCTCAACTCACGACTGAAGGGGAATGGGCCAGACTCATCCGTATCGATCACTCACTGTTGATTACGGAACTGATCCGTGCCGACGCCTTTACAGGAGCGGATCCGTCTCTCCTCGCAGGCATCATGGCCAGCTTGGCCCATGACGACGACCGCCCCGGTGCCTTCCCACGCATCAGCGCCGGACTGAGTTCGCTGTTGGGGCAGGTCCGTAAACTGGCGGAGAGTTTGTCTCCGTATGAAGACCCTCCCCTCCTCCGCGCGGACGTGGCCGCCTTAACCGAACGCTGGGTCGCCGATCCGACCCTTACCTGGATCGGCCTTTGCCGATTAACTACCATGGCAGAAGGCGACATCTATCGGCTGCTTGCCCGAACCCTCGAGTTTCTGTCACAGCTTCAGACGCTGAAAGCCACTCATCCTGGCTTGGCTGATTGTGCCGCGGACGCGATCACGCAGATCCGCCGGGGAGTATTGGAGGAATTGCCATAATGAAGATGTTACTCGTCGTTCGTGACGCGTCGTTCTCAAGCACATGCTTCCCTGCTCCGGCCCGCGCGCGCGTCACACTTCACGCTTCACCCCTCTCGAGAACACTATGACGACCGACGAACTTGAAAAGCTTCTCGCACAGCAACCGGTGGCCCTCTTGCATCGCCTGGCGCGAGGCCGCGTCCACCGGCACTTCCGTGCCGGCAAGCGGCGCCTGATCGAGCTGCTGCTTCAACATTCGAGTCACAATCGTACCGGCTTCGAATCCGACCTCCAGACACTGATCGGAGAACAGCCATCTCGCTCGGAGCCACGGTCGCCGCACGTTCATCGTCCTCCGGCAATCGCCCACAAGAACGCACCGATACAGGGAGCAGAACCCGAATCCTCCGAATCGTCCGTCTCACTGGCAGGCTGGCTGGAAGGCATTGGTGTCCCTCCTCCACAACCCTTTGTGCCGGACCCTTGGCAAACCGAGGCGTTGTCCGCCTTGAATGAAACCGACGTCGTGATCAGTGTCCCGACCGGAAGCGGAAAGACCTATGTCGCCGTTGAGGCCGCCCGCCGGGCCATGGAAGACAATCGCACCGTCATTTACACGTCGCCGCTCAAGGCCTTATCCAACACCAAGTATACGGAGTTTTCCAGGATCTTCGGTCCGGACACAGTGGGCATTCTCACTGGAGATCGCCAGGAAAACGGTCAAGCGCCGCTGCTCATCATGACGACGGAGATTCTGCGCAACCTTCTCTATGATGCCGCGAGCGGAGAAATCGATGTTCGGTTGGATACGTTGGGGCTCGTGATCCTGGACGAATCACAATATCTCGCTGATCCCGAGCGGGGCGTCGTGTGGGAGGAAACGATCATCTTTTGTCCCTCACAGGCCAGACTGCTGTTGCTCTCCGCTTCAATCGGCAATCCGCAGGACATTGCCGATTGGCTGACCTCGATCCGGTCAACCTCCTGCCGGCTGGTGCGCCACAGCAAACGCACAGTTCCGCTCAGGGCCGGTTATCTACATCCGAATGGGAAACTGACGCCTCTGTTTCGAACGCTGGGAATTCCCTACGGACACCCCAATCAACTCCACCCTGAAGCCAAACGCCTCTTCCTCGAATACGAAGATGAAACCCTGCCTTCCGGGCGCACGAGACGTTAGGATGGCCATGACGCGGGTGATCAAAAGGACGCGGTGAGGCCAACCGTGGCACCGTGTCGGATCGTTTGAAATTCTGTGAGAGGAGCCGTCTCAGCAGCGCTTCCAAGGGCATGGACTTCCCATCGACCATAATACGTCCGGTTCCACATGACGCGATATCCCGCCGTCAACGCAAGCCGACGAGTTAGCATGACCTTTATGGACGGTTCGGCGCTCGCGCCCAATCCCACGCCCCACATCGAGAAGCTTGGATTCTGTTCCAAATCACTCCGCTGAAAATGGATGTCCTCATTGAGCACGACACTGGCGGGAGAAAAGAGCATCTTCAAGTTTATGCTTACTTTTTGCACGATTTGATATTCGAGTTGTCCGCCAATCTGTAGAGGAGTAATCCAATGTGTCGTGTTCTTGATCGCGGGTAACGTTGGGGAAGTCGGACCACAGGTGAGCACGGTCGAGTCGCAACTGAGCCGGCTAATTCCGGTCGCCTCGTACGTTGTTCTCCAATACTGACACCCGCCGATCCGATCCAGATGTCCGCGGCCATCTGGAACTTCACTGGCGCGATATCCGGCATTCACACTCACATACCA
>CAZNBG010000448.1:0-3096 GCA_964570915.1 uncultured Nitrospira sp.
CTTCTCCTACCGGATCAATAACATAGGCCAGGGGCAGCTCCGTATTGATCCATCGTCCCACATGCAGTGCCTCAGCTCGGTCGGCCACCACTCCAGAGATCGGCGCGGTGAGGGACAGATTGTGCTGCTGTTGCACCAGCCCCTCGAGCTGAGCGAGCCGCGATTTCAGTTCTTCCAACGTCACGTGATGCCTTGCCAGTTCTTCATGATCAAGGAACTCTCGTCGACCTCTCAGTTGCTCGACCTCGATCTGCTTTTTGGTCAAGGCAATATCCTTTTCCAAGACCGGTGATTCCAATGTTATGATTCCGTCGCCTTTCTGCACCTGTCTCCCTTCCTCTACGGTCAATTCGACAATTCGTCCCGGCGCCGGCGCATAGATTGTGGCATGTAGTGTCGATTCCAACACCGCCGGCAGGCTAATCCGATCCGACCAGGGAATGATGAGCACCGCGGCCAGCAAGGCCGCAGCTCCGGCCGAGATCCACACTCGCCCCGGCTCACGCACCGCCCCGCGTAGCGTCCACCAGGCGTTCAGCTCGCGCATGATCGGCAGCAGAATGAACCAGCCGATTTCAAATGCGAATAACAGAAGCCCCAGCAATTTGAAAAAGAAGTGATAGACGACGAAGGCAATTCCGAGAAACAACACAAAGCGGTACAGCCACGTGGCCCATGCAAACCCAACCAAAAAGCGGCAGCGCGCGGCAGAGACCGATTCGGGCATCGGGGCTTCGAGTCCAAACACAAGCCGCCTCAGCTGCCATTGTCCGAACGTACACGCGCGATCTTGTAAATTGGGGATCCCCAGCCAATCGGAGAGCACGTAGTACCCGTCGAAGCGCATGAAGGGATTGAGGTTAATTGCCACCCCCAGCGCCAAACTCGTCGTCGCCGTGAGAAATGCCAGGCTTCTTCCTACCCCGTCATCCAGAAAGTTCCAGACGAACATCGCGACGGCGGCCAAAGAACACTCAACGATGATCCCGGCGGCACCGATAGCTGCACGCTGGCGACGAGCGGTGAGCTTCCACGCATCCGAGGTGTCCGAGTACAGCATCGGGACCATGAGGACCAGAGCGATGCCCATCGTGGATACGCGACAACCGTAGCGCGTCGCGGTATAGGCATGCCCGAACTCATGAAAGACCTTGATGATGACCAGGCACAGGACATACAGGGCAAAACCCTCTGGGGTAAAACAATGCATCATGGTGGCCGTAAAGGTGTCCCACTGGCGTGATGCGAGATAGAGGCCGATGAGCCCGACAAGCCCAACGACCCAGGCGGTCGATGGTGTGAAGAGCCACTCAACACATGGGAGAGTGGCCCGAAGAAATCGATTCGGCCGAACCAAAGGAATTTGAAAAAACAGATAGTGGTGCACCAGCCACATCAGCCACTGCGGCTTTGCCGCCGCTGCTTGAGAGACATAGGTTCGGTAGTCTCCCTGCGGCGGGTCGCGCATGAGATGGTGTCCATACAAGAACTTCTGCAGGTCATCGATATCCTTCGGAGTGATATGGCAGGTGGTCTCGGCATGAATCGCCACTATCACGGCCTCGGCTGATCTGCCCTTCCACCGTGAGAGTATCTGATAGGCTTGCCACCCGATCTGGAAATATTTTCCGCGGAGGGGGTCTGCGAGGACCCAGGTCGGCGATCCATCGGCCGCTGGAACCCCGGCGAGAAACTGCAAATCCTCGCGCATCGGCGGAAGGATCATCTCGCGTTGTCGCAGTACCGTCGGGGTCATCGTCCAATCCATGACCTCAGTGTGGAGATTGGGCGACGGAACACATACGTGAAGAGCGACACCCGTTCTCCATAGATCTTGGCGCTCCCCTGCCAGCCAATCCGTAATTCCGTTTCACTCTGCGCAAGCTGTGCCGTCACATGATAGGCCAATGTGTTATTCGGAAGGACTTCGGCGTGATAGCTGGCATGACTCACCGTGGCCGGCACACTGGACAACGGATGAGCGTGGAGATACACCGACACCGATGCCCCTTCCCGTAGCACGATCGCATCGTCAACGGGGAGATCGATCCTGACTTCCACCTGTCGAGGGTTCGCCAGTTCCATAATCCGCTGACCGACGACGACCGGCTTTCCAATCCAATCAGATTTGTCGGTGTAGAGGACAAGTCCGGACTTTTCAGCCTTGACATTGACTTTCCCTAATTGTTCGTAGGCATAGTTGCGCTCGGTTTCCCGTAACTCGACTTCGGCCTTCAACAAGGGCACGTCGGCCTTCTGATCGGCTTCCACGAATGCTCCCTGAGCCGCGCGACGATACTGCGCCATCGCGACATCAAGATGGCGCTCCGCGATCTGATATGCGCTGCGGAAAGTCGTGTCCTCATACCTGAGCAAGACGTCACCTTGTGTGACCTGTGTATTGGGTAACACGACAATGTCCGCGATGACTCCGTCAATCGGAGCGCTCACGATCAGCGGGTCCTTTGCCACGATCTTGGCGGGAGCCAGCGTCGACATAGGAACGGGGATAAACAGCGCGCCTACCATCATCCCAGTGAACAGCCATGTCGCTGTCCGGCTGAACCTCCATCGCCATCGAGACCTCTGGGATAGACCAACGGCACGCCAGGCATAGGCATAGGCCTCACTGAGACGACGCAAGACGATGAGTTCGTGATCTGGCCACGACTGCTCCCGCGTGAGCCACAAGCCGCCGACGATCTGTCCATCTGGATGCGTGAGGGGACACCAGAGGCCTTGACCGGCGGTGAATTCGTTCCAATCTGACTTGAGTTCGGCAGGACAATCGATCGCATTAACTTGACGGATATCGTGGCTTGTCGATGCCTTGCGCAGGTCGCTCACCAAGCATTCGGTCCACTGGATAAGGGGCATCGCACGGTCGACGACCGGAACGCTCGATGCGACCCGTACCTCATACTTTGGCGAGACGGTCGTAGGCGGAATCAGCAAGATGGCCTGGTGGTAGGAGACCAACCAACGGGTTTCGTTGACGAAGAGAAATTGCAGCTCCTGCTGCGTTTTGGCGGCCCGCACCATCCCTTCCAGTTGAAGGAGCGCAGGCCACGAGGTATTGTTCGGAAGCGAGCTGCG
>CAZNBG010000449.1:0-3096 GCA_964570915.1 uncultured Nitrospira sp.
CCAGAAACTTCGCCGCCTGCACGTTGGCGGCGATCATGCATTCCTCGATGAGCTTGTGGGCGTCGTTGCGCACCAGGGGCTTGATGGCTGCGATGCCCCCCTGCTCGTTGAATACCACCTTGGTCTCGGTGGTGTCGAAATCGATCGCGCCGCGCTTCGCCCGCGCCCGGGCAAGCACGTTGTAAAGCGCATGGAGGTCCTTGAGCTGGGGAAGAAGCGGGGCATACTCGCGCTTTACGATTCAAGTGCCAGTATGCTTTATGTGGGACAGTCCACGCGACTGCGTGCTGAAATCACGCAAACCCTGAATAGAGCAACCAACTTCCCCGTCCGGTCCGGCCCCAAACTCGCCAAGAAGGCACACCCAAAGTACAAGGACATCACTACCAGGATCAGTGCGTATGAAGTGCCGTCAGCAAGACTCAGGCACAACCTTGAGGCTCTGTTGCTGCGAATATTTCCGAATCAGAGTCACAACAACAAACTAGGGGCGTTCAAGTGAGGGGCACACCTCCTCGTTTGCGCGAGTCGAGCATGGTAGGTTTTTCTGCCGTGCATGCCTGACGTCTCAAGGACTCCTGTAGACTCCGGTGGTCGGTGGTTCGCTTCCGAAAATGCTCGAAATGCCCTGGGTAACTTTCTGGGTAACGGCACCTTTCCGAATTAGGAAACACCCCGAATATGGCCGAAATCGCGCTGTATTCGATTCCGCCCCTGGCAACCACTAACAAACACGTACGATGGCAATGGCAACGCGAAGACGCGAAACGGCTACAGCGTCGGCTGGACGAGCTACAACTACCCGAGCTCCCTCGCTTCGGGCGGGGAGTCGGTACAACTGACCTACGGGCCGGACCGCCAACGGTATCTGCAGATGTACACCGGTTCGTCCGGGCTGGAGACAACGTACTACCTGGGGAGCCTTACCGAGAGGGTGACGACTGCGGCCAACACCGCGTATCGGTACTACATCTACGTGATGGGCCGCATCGTGGCGATCCGCACTCGCATTGGCAGCAGCAACACCGACTACTACGTGCTAAGCGACCCGCAGAACGGTGTCTCGAGGCTCGACACTAGCTCGGGCACCGAGTACGTGAGCATCAGCTTCACGCCGTACGGCAATTGGCGGAAAGCATCGGCATGGGCAGGACCTGAAAAGGCTTCGGATCTGACAGCGTTGTCTGCTGTAACTCGACGAGGTTACACAGGACAGACGATGCTGGGTACGATGGGGCTCATCCACATGAATGGGCGTGTGGAGGATGCAGTGACCGGTCGATTTCTGTCGGCAGATCCCAACATCCCAGACACGATGAACACGCAGAGTTACAATCGCTTCAGTTATGTCAACAACAACCCGCTGTCGTACACGGATCCGACGGGATTCTTTAGTTTATCGGATCTGCTCAACCCGTTCTCGGATGACAATCCGCTCAATCCCTTTGGTCATGTGGGTCGAGCCGTCGCTTTCGCGCCGTTCGCGCCGCTCGAGTTTGGGCGTCGAACGGGCGACAATCTACTGCGCCATAATACCTGGTTGCAGCCGATTGCCGAGGTTGCAGCCTGTTATTTTGGTGGTCCGTGGGGATGTGCCGGCGCCCAGGCCTACTTGACACGATTAAATGGTGGCTCAGTTGAGCAAGCGCTCATCGCAGGAGCACTGACGTATGTAAGCTATGAGGCTACTGACTACGTCAACCAAGCACGCTGGAACACGACAGAGACGATTCTTGCCAAAGGAGTAATCGGAGGCACGACATCGTCACTGATGGGCGGCTCGTTCAAGAGCGGATTCTTGCTCAGCTCGGGATTCGCCTCGGCCGACGCTGCTTACGAGCATTACACACGGCATGCACCCGGATGGGGACCGGGGGAAGATAGACCCGGAACCTATGCACCACAAGGTGGACCGGATTCTAACTGGTACTTCCCAGCATCAGATTACTCGGTGCCCGAGGAATTTTGGGATGTCAATACGTTTGGGTACAACCAGCTTCTAAAAGGCGACGGCTCCTGGACTGACTGCTTCACGCAAAGCGGCGCGTGCAGCAGGTTCTTCGATAAGATCCCGGGACTGCAGGCGACGTCGCAACTTCATGATTTCTTCCAGAACTTGTCGATGTCACATGGCATTAATTGGCTGAATTTTCCGAGCATGCTGCCCGCTGCTGCCATCTCATATGCAGCCCTGCTGAGTCAGTACTACGTACCGCCGACTTTCGTTTCTCAAGGACACTGATTGAATGAATCGCAGATCGGAATTGGTTGGAATACCGAAACGCGCAATGTTAAGCGCTGCCGTGGTCGTGAGCACCCTCTTGCAGGCATGCGTAGCCGGATCGATTTCGTATCTTCGCATCGATGCACCAGATGCCGCATACTTCAAGAGCACGTGTGGTGGCTCTGTCGGCGCGCCGAATATTACCTTTTACCCTTTTCACGGGATCTTTATTTCCATGGAAGCAGATCCGGTACTCTTCGGATTACACGTGCCCGAGGGAATGGTGGTCCAACTTGAGAGCAACACCATCGAGATTTCCGATGGCCTAGTCCACAAAGATATACACTTGCAGCTGGCTGCCCAGCGGGCGATCGGCTATAACGTTCCGCTGGACTTCCGAAAGCTGCCTGATCCGTTTGGCTCTGGGGTCACCACCCTTGGTCCGCTTCCGGGAGCATCGGCCAACGGCTTTCACCGGTGGTACTTTTTCATGGGGACCGAGGAAGGCAAGCCGGGCCGGTTTGTGGGGCCGCCGCGGGGATTGCGCGAAGGAACGGTAAAGGTGCCACCGGTCACGATAAACGGACAGCGATATCCTGCGCAGACGTTACCGATTAAGAGTGCGTCCTATTTCACGGTAATGCCAGTAAATTGCTGAGATATCCGCCAAGCACATGGGCAGTCAGTCAGGAACAGCGCTGGTTTTGAGCAAGTGTGGGAATAGACCGCCGGATGCCGCGAAATCATCGCATGAGAACATGAGAAGGACTCATTTCGCGGCGTTAGGTATCGCACTGACTGTAAACCGGCGTTGAAGATTGACCAGATTTTGACCGAATCGGCGCCGGAACGTGACCAGGGCGGAACCAGCT
>CAZNBG010000450.1:0-3090 GCA_964570915.1 uncultured Nitrospira sp.
GAAAACAGCGCCAATGGGGATGGGCCAGTATTAGGCCGTGAATTTGAGATCGCAGACATTCTTCAACACATCAAGCATCGACGAGTGCGGAATGTGATCTGGATCACCGCTGACGTACACTACTGTGCCGCCCATTATTACGATCCTCGGAACGCCCAGTTCCAGGACTTCGATCCCTTCTGGGAATTTGTGGCCGGCCCGCTCAACGCCGGGACCTTCGGCCCCAATGTGTTGGACAATACCTTTGGCCCTCAGGTCATCTTCCAAAAAACGCCTCCCCCAGGCAAGGCGAATTTCTCGCCGTTCGCCGGTCTGCAGTTCTTCGGGCAAGTTGACATCGACAAAAGGAGCGCGGTGATGACCATGAGCTTCAAGGATATCGACGGGGCTGTCGTGTTTAGTCAGGAGCTTCACCCCAGCGGATGGAGCAATCGTTTTTAGTCATAGCCTCCTCTTCGCTGTTCTCGGTTGGTAGGGCGCGTCGCTCAATCCTCGTGCGACCGCTCGACATGGCCGCCGAACTCGAAGCGTAACGCCGAGAGGAGTGCCCCGGCAAAATCGTCCGCCCCGCGTGAGCTGAACCGCTGATACAAGGCGGCGCTGAGCGCAGGGGCAGGGCATCCCTCCTCAATCGCTGCGGCAATAGTCAAAGGCCCTTTCGTTCCTTTCACACGTCTCCCGCAAGGCGCATGCGTAACACGAAGTTCATAAAATTTTCACCTGCATTTTGCATACACCAGATAAGCGTGTCCGCATGCATGCCTTGCGGATAACCAAAGCGGCTTCCCTTTATGTATCGGAGCGTGGAATAGCGAATTCTTTTCCCATCACGGCGATCTTGATCTTTACTTTCGTCACCGTTCCCGTGATCAGTAGTACTGACTTCGCCGTAGCCAATCCTCAATCCTCGTTCCAACCTGTGACGGAAGAAGAAACGGTCGTCCCTGCAAAAAAAGAAGACGCTTCTCCAACACAGGCGTTTTCCCCTTCGTCCGATGGAGTCACCAATCTCAAATTCAATGAATTCTTTGAACTCCCCGTTGGTCCACGCGGTCTTACAGTAACGCAAAAACTGCGGAGCCTGGACGGAAAGCCGGTGCGTGTTCTTGGGTATATGGTGAAGCAGGGAGATCCACATCCAGGACTTTTTCTCTTTGCCACGCTCCCTTTACAGGTTGACGATCGTGACTACGGACTCGCCGACGATCTTCCACCAGCCACCATCTTTGTCCATCTTCCAGAGTATCAAGATAAGATTGTGCCTTATATTGCAGGACCTCTCCTGCTAACCGGCAGCCTAAGCGTGGGGAATCAAGAGGAAGCGGATGGTCGGGTTTCCCTCGTCCGACTCACGCTTGATGCTGTTCCACCAGCGCTCGCAGAATCAATACGGCAAGCAGCGGTTCATTCGCGGCCCCAACCAATTTCCCATTAGAGCCGGGCTTTCGGGAGAAGTTCGCTCTCACTATAGAAGTTCAACCCTACTAACCTAAGTGAGGAGGCTATCTATGCGTTTTCAGAAATTTATCTTTTATCGCACTCTGAGCGTGCTCTCAGCAAGCGTTGCGCTGCTTGCGAGGCACCCAGCCGTGTACGCGGCGCCAACCATTTCTCGACTCACGCCGCCGTCCGCGCTTTTCACGTCAGGGCGGATGGACCCACCCTATATCTCGCGGTTCATTCGTGGACAACTTTTCGATCTTCAGGCGACTATCCAGCCAGACGGCCCAGGAAAGACAATCACCTTCGTCAGTTTTCTTATCGACAATATCCCTGTCCACAATAATCCAGTGACATTGAAAACTGACGGGCTGGTGAGCGATCTGCCTGTCGGCACGACAGTGGCGACGTTGCGTGCATATTCTAGCGAGAGTCGCGGGCTCCACCTCTTGACCGTCGTCGCCACCCAGAGCGACGGACAAAAGGTGGAAGCGTCAGGAAATTTTGAAATCGTGGCGTTTCATTCTCCCGAGTCGGAAGAAAGGTCGGAGGCTTTTGAGGAGCATCGCTTTTCCGAGCACCGAGTGAAGAATGTGATCATTTTCCTTGGCGATGGCATGGGAATAGCGCACCGGAGCGCCGCGCGGATTATGGTCGCTGGCGTGTCCCAAGGAAAGGCCAACGGCAGACTGGCCATGGACACCTTTCCTTATACGGGCATGGTGATGACGCACTCGCTCAACTCGATCGTGACGGATTCTTCCCCGGGCATGTCCACCTACGTGACGGGGAATAAACATCAAAACAACCAGGAAGGCGTTTTCCCCGATGATACCTCAGATCCATTCGATAACCCGCGTGTCGAGTACCTGTCTGAATATCTCCATCGTACACAAGGCAAAGCGCTGGGCATCGTGACGACGGCTGATGTTTTCGACGCGACCCCAGCGGCCATGGCCGTCCACACCGCGAACCGTGGGGCGGGAACCGGGATCAACGACCAATATCTGGATGATCGCAATCTGACCGGCCTTACTCTATTGATGGGGGGCGGTCGCAAGTGGTTTCTTCCTAATCCGTCAAACTCGATCTCTCCTCAGCCAGTCAACGGGTCGCAGCGACGCACGGCGAACGACTATGTCTTGCCGGCAGAGCTGTCTAGCGCCTGGGGCGCCGCGCCGGGGAAGCTCGACCCCGAACGGGATCTGATCAACGACTTCCAGGCTGCTGGGTTCACCTACGTCTCCAACAACACGGAGTTGCAAAATATCTCCCAGAAGACGGACAAGCTGCTTGGCCTCTTCACCTTCTCCAATATGAATATCGCCAAGGACAAAATTGACAAGCGACGTGGCAAATCATCAGTCGTTGACGATTATGGCTTCCCTGACCAGCCGATGCTCGACGAAATGACGGACAAGGCGCTGCAAGTATTAAAAAAGAAGAAGAACGGGTTCGTCTTGATGGTGGAGGGCGCTTCCATCGATAAGCAAGCGCACAACATGGACACCGAGCGCTGGATTTTAGACACCATCGAGTTTGATCGCGCCATCGCGGTCGGAAAGAAATTTGCCCAAGAGGATGGTGACACGCTGATCATTGTGACCGCCGATCACGAATGCGGGGGCGTTAGCATCATTGGCGGCTCGA
>CAZNBG010000451.1:0-3089 GCA_964570915.1 uncultured Nitrospira sp.
TTGTGTGGCCCCGGGGCAACAAAGTTGAAACCTACCCCAAAAATTTGAAGGGACGTCACGAGATAAACATGGGAAAGCCGAAAGATCGAACCCCCGCACTTTTCAAACAGATTCAGGCGGAAAAGGCTAAAGGGTTCAAGCGAAGCCCCGAAACGACTTTTCTGGCGTCGGGCGCCACGAGCCACCCCTCGGATCTTGCCTAAGTCCTTAGAATAAAAGGTCACGATTCGATCGGCATCGCCCCACTTGCGGCTCCGCAAAATGATCGCGGTCGTTTTTATGAGAGGCATGGCTGCTCCCTTACCCAAACACCGGAGAAGTCTGACAATACGTTGGCTCGTATCACCGGAGAGACTCCAAGAACAAAGTAGCCAAGGTCAGATAGATCGTAATGCCGGTGATGTCGTTGGCCGTCGTGACAAAAGGACCAGCCGCAACAGCGGGATCCACCCCCAGGCGCTTGAGGAGAATCGGCATAATCGTCGCCATACTGGTCGACACCAGAAAGGCGATGATCAGCGACGCTCCAACGACCATGCCCAAAAACCCTTGATGCAACACCCACCCAACCAGGGTCAAGGTCACGCCACAGGCCACTCCCATGACCAGGCCGATTTTCGCTTCGCGAAAGAAGACGGGCCATACATGGGTGAGTTCTACGGTGCCGGTAGCCAACCCCCGAATAATCAGCGTCGAGGATTGCAATCCCACATTGCCACCCATCGCCGCGATCACAGGAATAAAACTCACAATCGCCACGACCTCTTGGATCGTATAGCGGAAATACCAGAGAATCGCACCGGACAAGAGGCTGCCGATCAGGTTGGTAAACAGCCATGGGAGCCGAAGCTTCGCCGATCCGATACTCGAAGACTTCGAGCCCGTGTCTTCTTCAATCGCCCCGGCCATCTTCAACATATCTTCGGTCGCTTCCTCTCGGATCACGTCGACCACGTCATCGACCGTGATGATGCCCACCAACTTCCCGTCCCGTTCCACGACGGGAATAGCCAACAAGTTATAACTGGCCACCTGACGCGCGACTTCTTCCTGATCCATGTCGATCGTGACACTCATGACCTCCCGAGTCATGATGTTTTTCAGCGGAGTCGTCGGAGGGACCGTGATGAGTTGCCGGAGCGAGAGGACCCCGACGAGGCGATCATCCTTGTCTGTGACATAAATATAGAACACCATTTCCGCATCGGTGGCTTGCTGCAACCGGCGGATCGCCTCCTGCGCCGTGGCGTCTTCCGGCAAGGAGAAGAACTCCGTCGTCATGATCGCCCCGGCCGTATCCTTCGGATACTTGAGGATATCAGCAACCTCAGTCGAATCCTCGGTCTTCATCAGGGCGAGAATTTCTTTGCTGCGCTCTTCGGGAAGAAATCCAAGAATGTAGGCCACATCGTCGGGACCGAGATCTTTTAAAAGCCAGGCGATGTCAGAGTGCAGCAGATCCGCGACGACTTGGTGGATACTTTCGCCGTCGAGTTCGCTCAGCACTTGGCCTCGCTTGCCTTCTCCGCGGACCAGCTCGAAGATTTCCCGCTTTTCTTTCAGCGATGACAGGTGGGTCACGACCTTAGCGATATCGGCCGGGTGCATCCGCCCTAACATCTTGGAAAGATTCGTGATCGCGCCTCGCCGCAGTAGCTTCTGGACGGACTGGATGACGATGTCCGACTTCGTCTGCCCACGCTCGGCCTGATCACGCAAGACTTCGCGCAGCACGTCCCGCTCAGACTGGCGGGGGCGCTGGTCCGGTACGCGTGGGTCCGTTGGTCGTTCCGTCGGCTGCATAATCCTCTAGTATCCCAGCTGCACCAACGCCTGCTCATCCTCGCGCCAGGCTTTCCTAACCTTCACCCAAAGCTCAAGGAACACTTTCATGCCGAATAGTCGCTCCATATCCAGTCTGGCCTGCGTCCCGATCGCTTTCAAACGCTCCCCTTGTTTCCCGATCAGAATGCCCTTCTGCGTCTCGCGCTCAACGACAATCGAGGCCTTAATCTTCACCAGTTTTCCCTGTTCGACAAACTCATCGATCTCGACAGCCGTCGCGTGCGGCACCTCTTCCTCCGTCTCTTGCAACACCTTCTCACGGATCATTTCCGCCGCCAGCGTCCTCATCGTCTGATCGGTGATGACATCATGATCGTAGCCGCCTTCTCCCGATGGGAGATAGGGGACCGTGACCGTCAGCAACCGGTCCATATTATCGTTGCCCTGCGCGGAAATCGGCACGACCTCCGTCCACGCGAAGAGCTTGCCGTACCGATCCAGGACGGGAAGCAGCTTGTGCTTGTTGACGAGGTCAATTTTCGTAACAACAAGGATCACCGGCCGCGGCCGTTTCGCCAGCGCCTCCTTCATATATTTAATGGCCGTCAAGTCGCCTGGACCCGGCAGGCTCGTCGCATCCATGAGCATGTACAGCAGATCCGCGTCCTCCAAGGTTTCCACGGCCGTTCGAACCATTCGGCGATTCAGCAAATGCTCAGGCTTATGAAGGCCGGGCGTGTCGAGAAACGCGATCTGCGCCCCCTCCGCATGCACGATGCCCATAATTCGTGTCCGGGTAGTTTGAGGCTTGCTCGATACAATCGAGACTTTTTCACCCAGCAAACGATTCAGCAACGTGGACTTGCCGACGTTGGACCGCCCAATGATCGCGACCGTTCCGAACTTCATGGCTTCGACAGGGGCTCCTGTTTCTTTATAGTATCCGGCACGAGCTGATAGATGGTCTCTCCTTTGCGCACGTAGCCTAACTGCTCCCGGGCCAGCTGTTCGATTTTGGTAGGGTCATGCTGCAGTCGAGTGATATCCTGCTGCAAAGTAGCATTCTCTCTGCGCAACCCCGACAACTCTTGCTCCAGACTCCTGGCGTGATCCCTCATGGATAGATACCGAGTCAGGCCCATTTCCCCGGAAAACAGCGCCACGAGCAGCCAGATACATCCCGCAGCCCCCATCACTTGCATCACGGCAAATACACGCCGCCGCCATTCCAGCCACTGTCGGCCACGATTCTGCTTGATGATCATCTGCGCGTCCATCGACTGTGAAACCGGTTATGCCCTAAC
>CAZNBG010000452.1:0-3081 GCA_964570915.1 uncultured Nitrospira sp.
CGTCTCGCGGAGTTCCTTCACTTCTGTCACGAAGAGATTTAAATGTTGATCCCGTTGCGGTTGATCGCCTTTGAACTTCCACAGTCGCTTGAAAATCGCCTTAAGTTCCCTGGTATGCGTCACAGCCAACGCATAGGCTGGCTGGTCGCTCACCGATTTTTCGACAGAACACATATTATCGTTGATGGCATGAAACTGATTGTGCAGATCGTCGAACGGTTGATCGACCCCCTTGCCGCCCGTGGCCGCATTGGCTGAGGCTTCGGCCATGTGAGTCAGGTTGATCAACGTCTCGACGCCTGTGGCTCCCTTGGCCTTTGCCGTAAATTCCTTTGCGTGGGGATAAAACAGATAACTGCAGCCGCTTGTGCTGAGCAGGACTAACGCTGCAATTGAGAGTGCGAATTTCCATCCCATAGGTCCTCCCTGATAGGAGACTAGATTTGTGAGGTGGCCACCATCCCGCATGATGCGCTTCGTTAGACAGTGACAGGCACAGTCTTAATCGCCGCCTTCACTTTCGCGGCCATTTCTTGTGGGATGGACTCTAACTTGTGGCACTGTTTTGCGTGTGTGGCGACAAGTTGCATGAGTTCAGCCTCGGTTTCGGCCCGTACCTGAAAACCGCAGCCGGCGCTGGCGTCTACATCGAGACATCCCAGTTGCTTATACTGTTTGGTTGGCATGATCTCCTCCTCTGGTTCAGGGGTTTAGTTGGTCGTGATCAATATGTGTTGTAAAAAGCTTGCCGTTGGCAATCATCCCCCTCTCGTATCGATATTGGCGACAACTCCTTCGGCGGTTTCTCCATGGTCAACCTCTATCGATCAATGAACAGAATCGTAGTGGATTTGTATTCAGGAGATCAACCGTCTCGTATCGGCGTACTCACGAATGTAAATTCTTGAACAAGCAGTCGAGTGGGGCATGTCTTGACACTGTATGACGGTGGAGAAAGCCGAACAATATTTTCTTGTTCGGATCGCTTTTACAATTATGCCATAATATCCGCGTTCCTGGAACCGGCAGAGCCCATGACAAGATCAGATGGAAATATTCGGTGTGATTGGGTCGGGCAGAAGCCGCATCTCATGCGTTACCATGACGAGGAATGGGGTCTCCCGGTCCATGATGATCGCAAACACTTCGAAATGCTGGTACTCGAAGGGGCCCAGGCGGGTTTGACCTGGGAGACGATCCTCTTGCGTCGAGAAGGATACCGTAAAGACTTTGTCGGGTTTGACCCTACCCGAGTTGCCCGCTTCACAGCTCAAACAAAGGCTGCGCTGATGGAAGATGTCGGCATCATCCGCAATCGATTGAAAATCGATGCGGCTGTGACGAACGCGCTGGCTTTCCTCGAAGTGCAGAAAGAGTTTGGTTCATTCGACCGATACGTTTGGGGGTTTGTCGGTGGGAAGCCGAAGATCAATCGTTGGAAGACCATGAAGCAAGTGCCGGCGACGACCGCCGCCGGTGATGCCTTATCAAAGGATCTAAAAAAGCGCGGCTTCCGATTTGTGGGCGGCACGATCATCTATGCCTATATGCAGGCGGTCGGTTTGGTGAATGATCACACACGGGACTGTTTTCTCAGCAGGAAGGTCGCTCGGTAACACCACCCTTCTCCACATTATGCGAGAAGAGTTCAGCGAGACTTAAGATCCCGAAGCGCAGAAGACACACCACTACTCTATGTTCGATTTTCGGCGAGGCGTGTACAGTATCGGTCAGGCTTCCTGATTACGGGAGCTTGGCCATATTGACAATGAGGCCGCGACGACCAGATACACGACACCAACGACAACAGCCCCTAAGTTGAGGTCGTACCATGCATTTATTCCCAGGAAGAGCTCATTAAACATGAACCCTAATATCAACATCGCGAATCCAATCCAATTGTAGAACGTCATTCCCATGGATCGTCTCCTTTCGTTGATGATCTCCAGGTTTATATGCTGACCGCTGACAGGGGTCGCTCACTGTGACTAGGGGCGAATTATACGCCAGCCCCATCATGAAAAGCTACAGAGAACACGCTCACAGTTTCCTACGCCGAGCTACCCCTCGCTTGGGTTTCCCCCCTCCGGTGGTGTTCATGTTTGCTATAAGTGCTGTATTCCAGGGTTCCAACAACGCAGATAGCTAGGAACTCCGGGTCTTGGCTATTAACTATGGTGGGAAACGTCCCTCAGGTTTCTTGGTGACGTGACCCCCCCCATAATGAGAGCCAAAGCGCAGTACCAAGATACGCGATAGCTACAGCAACCAAGAAGAAGTTGGACTCGTGCCACACGTTCAGGTATACGACCTCATTGAAAAAGAGAGCGAGAAACAACATCACAAATCCTAGAAGATTGAACCAACGCAGGCCCACGATTGCCTCCTTTCGTTGATGATCTCTAACGTGTATCCGACAATCTATTACGTGATCGTTCTCTCGAACGGGGTGGGATTTTATGTCAGCTCCAGTTCAAAAAGCTAGATAGAAAGTGAGCCGAGATTCTCAGTGTTTACGCGCGTTGCCGCGGTGTTCCTCCTTCGGGAATGGAAAATGAAAAGTTAAGGATTATCGTCTACTTAGACATGGACCCCTTCTTTGCTGCGATTGAGGAGCGGGATACCCCGGCCTTTCTCGGTGTTCCGCTCGTGGTTGGTGCAGATCCGCTCGGCGGGAAAGGGCGCGGGGTTGCCGCTACCGCAAACTATCTTGCTCGCGCCTATGGTATCCACTCGGCAACCCCAATCTCCACAGCCTGGCGTTTGTCGGAGGCGGCGCGAAGAGCCGGCAAACCGCCGGTAACGTTTGTGTCCGTCGATATGCCGAAATACGCTCGGGTGTCGGAAGCCGTGTTGCGGATTGTTCGCCGCTTCATTCCACAGGTGGAGCAGGCCAGTATCGACGAGGTTTATGGCGACCTGAGTGGGACAGAATCATACAAAGAGGCAGAACGGGTATCTTATCGCTTGAAAGAGGCGATTCGTTCGGAACAACGACTCACGGCTTCTGTCGGTATCGGACCCAATAAGTTGATCGCAAAAATAGCCTCAGGATGGCAGAAGCCAAATGACACAAGCGCT
>CAZNBG010000453.1:0-3076 GCA_964570915.1 uncultured Nitrospira sp.
TTTCATAACTCGAGTAAAAATCCAACCTGACTGTTGGAAGTCAATCGCGGCAGGTTCTAAGAAGCATCTGCCGCGGCGCAGATCAGGACAATTAATACAGCCGAAATTACATAGCTCTCCGCCAAACCGGGTTGCTACGGCAATATTCCGGAGCTGATCACGCAAGGCTTGTTGGATTCACGCCCGTCCAATCGGATTTGAGATTCTAGCGTCGTCTACGGTAGTTCGGCCGGTAGTCCTGATGGCACGTTGTGCAAGCCGCTACAAGCTGCTCGTTCAATGCGACAAGCGCGTCGAGATCCTTCGCTTTAGCGGCCTTGTATGCGAGATTTCCAGCGTCCAGCAGCAATCGTGCATCCGTCATCCACTTGTCCTGATCTCTGGCACGGCCCGGCATCATCAGCAGGTTTGCAGATTCGGCCAGGGTCAGAGCGCTGCGCTGGATGGCTGTCCACTGGCCCTCGTTCGACGGCGGTCTCGTCACGATATAAAAAATATCGTCCGACGTGGGATAGATGACATCCACCATGAGCTGACTCATCGTGCCGACAATTCGATACGGAATTTTCGGCGCGGTTTCCAAGGACGACTGCGGTGACTCGGCAGACTGTTGCTGCGCGATACCGGCCGGCCCAGCGAGCATCACAATCAACAGCGTGGAAACTGTTGTTTTCATACCAGGTCCCTCGTTTCGGCAAGTCTGCCCATCATAGCCTGTGAGAGATTTATTTGCATTAGTTAGGTTGCTGAAAAACTCGAATTTAGCAACTGTAGCGGCGCTCTATGAAGGTGTGAATGAATTGGAACTGCGCAACATTCCCCTCCTCGCAGAGGAGGGGTGGACGCGACATTAATAAGATGTTGCGAAGCCTCCTTTGTTGGAGCGGACGGGGTGGTCAGTTCGGCGAAAACGCGGGCGTGCCGGTCTGACCACCCCGTCTGCGCCGCTGCGGTGGCTTCGCGACATTTTCTTAGTGGCGCATCCACCCCTCCTCTGCGAGGAGGGGAATTATGCTCGATTCAATGCCGGCGGTCACAGACCGCCGGCACAATGCATCGTCACCTCTCACAATTTCGTTTGCACGATTAATTGGGAGCATGATATGGAGTCCGATCAGTTGGGATTTTTACTTTTTCTTCGGTGACGGTGAAACCGTAGCGGAAGGAGTTTCAGATGAGTCCTCGAGTCCTAATCCTCATCGGGGCATTAATTGCGGTGGTCGTGATCCCGGTACCTGTGGCCGGCCAACAAAGCCCGGCAACGAATTGGACGCCATCACGTACGGCATGGGGTGATCCCGACTTGCAAGGGGTGTACACGTTTTCTACACGAACTCCCGTCGAACGGCCCAAGGAACTTGCAGGAAAGGCCTTTTATACCGAGGCGGAAGTGAAGGAAATAGAGGCGCGAGCCGAGGCAGCACGCAGATCGCGTGAGGACCGTGACGTGGATCCGAAGGCGCCGCCGGGCGGCTATGATGCTGTCTGGACGGCCAGCGAGGGTGGAAGGTTGAGCAACCGCACATCATTGATCATCGATCCGGAGGACGGCCGCCTGCCCGCTTTGACGCCGCTGGGGCAAAAGATCCGCGCCGAGATCGAAGCCGAAGAGGCTTCCCGAACGGTCGGCAAAGAGACGATTTACAATAGCTGGACAAATCATTCCCTCTATACACGCTGCTTCGCCCGGCCCATTCCAAGAATTGGCCAGGCGTATAACCATGGTGTTCAGATCCTGCAGATGCCAGGCTACGTGGCGATTCATTATGAGAGTATGCACGACGTGCGCATCATCCCCTTGGATGGCCGCCCGCATGCGGATGCCAACATCCGGCTGCTGAATGGGGATTCGCGCGGCCGCTGGGAGGGCAATACGCTGGTTGTCGACTCGACCAACTTCAGCGACAAGCAGAGGTTTGGTCCAGCCTGGCTGAACGGTGATGGTTGGGAGGGGCTCCCGCAGGGAAACATGCGATTCACCGAGCGCTTCACGAAAGTCGACGCGAACACGATCGAGTACGTCGTTAGGGTCGAGGATCCGACCATGTATACGCGGCCCTGGTCGTTTGTTCTTCCCTGGAGGTCGGACGATCCCAACTATCAGCATCCGGAAGATCTCTACGAGTTTGCCTGTCATGAAGGTAATTACAGGATGATGGAGGACGCCCTGAGCGGCTCTAGTGCTTTGAAGCAAGCCCCAGGTGTGAAGTAGCAGGTCAGCAACAGCTAGACGGAGCGATCAGGAGGTCAATCCAAATGCAAAAAGGACTGTTGGTTGTGATTGCCGGTGCAGTTGGTCTGCTGATGGCCCTTGCTGTGCCGGTGGCGGCGCATCACGCATTTAGTGCCGAGTATGACAACACGAAGCCGGTCACACTGCGGGGAACGGTGAAGAAGATGGAATGGATCAATCCGCACAGCTGGATAACCCTCGAAGTGAAAACCGAGGACGGTAGAGTCGAAACGTGGGAGGTCGAAGCCGGTGCTCCGAATTCCATGTTCCGGCGAGGCTTCAACAGAGATTCTTTGCCGGTTGGGACAGATCTCGTGGTCCATGGCTACCAGGCTAAGGACGGAAAGAATCGAGCTAATGGCGGTTCTATCACCTTTCCCGATGGGCGAACTCTGTTCCTGGGTGGGTCCAACCCGGATAATCCCGGGGATAAAAAGTAAGCGCGCGGACGGTTTCTCTGAATGCAAAAACCATTTAACAACTCGATCCCTTTGGTCGTCTTCATATCCCTGGCAGGTTTCCTCTGGCTGGGACCGATTTCAAGCACAGGTCAAGCACCGGATCAGCCTTATCGCGCACCGCGTTTGATCGGTACGCAAAACCCGGATTTGAGCGGAATCTGGCAAACTTACAACAGCGCCAATTGGAATCTTGAACCTCATCCCGCGGGGCCGGCACCCTTCCCGGCCCTGACCGGAGCCATTGGCGCGATGCCTGCCGGGTTAGGCGTGGTTGAGGGGGGTAAGATTCCGTATCAGCCGTGGGCGGAGGCAAAGAGAAAAGAAAATTTCGAGAAACGGTTCAATCGTCCTGTTACGCGAGAAATTAACGAGACAACCGGCG
>CAZNBG010000454.1:0-3067 GCA_964570915.1 uncultured Nitrospira sp.
CTGCAGTGACTCGATCAACAGATAGTTGACCGGGAACCAGATGGGGCCCCGCCAATTCGAATTGCCGCCGAAGAGCCCTGTGCTCGATTCGGCAGGTTCATAGTCCACCCGATAGTCTCTGCCCATGATGGAAAGTACATAAGGATGGTTCTTGTGGTATCGAGAAAGTGCCCGGATGCCATAGGGTGAGAGAAATTCTTCTTCGTCGAGCATGTACCGCAAGACCGACTTCAATCGTACCCGATTGACGAGGGACAAGAACCTCCGGACTTCTCCGTCACGCGATTGGGTCTCGACATGGGCACTGAAATCGGGGCGGTTTTCCATGAACCACTGCATGCGATGCTTAAACCGCGGGAGGCTGTCGATTAACTCGGAGTCCAGCGTCTCAACGGCAAAGAGCGGGATCAGCCCGACGAGAGAGCGGACCTTCAGCGGGAAGGTTCGTCCATCCGGCAGGTGCAAGACGTCATAAAAAAATCCGTCCTCTCTGTTCCAGAGCTCGATTTTTTCGCCGCCGATGTTATTCATGGCCCTGCAGATATAGACGAAGTGCTCAAAGAACTTGCTCGCGACATCTTCATACGCTCGATTGTCACGTGCCAGCTCCAGTGCGATCGACAGCATGTTCAGGCAATACATCCCCATCCAGCTGGTCGCATCCGACTGTTCGATATGCCCCTCGGTCGGCAACGGGGCGCTGCGATCGAACACGCCGATATTGTCCAGCCCCAAAAACCCGCCTTGAAAGATGTTTTTGCCCTCGGCATCTTTTCGATTGACCCACCAGGTAAAATTCAAGAGCAGCTTATGAAACACTCGCTCGAGAAACACGCGATCACCGACTCCCCTCCGCTTTTTCTCGATCTTGTAGACACGCCAGGCGGCCCAGGCATGGACCGGAGGGTTGACGTCTCCGAACGCCCATTCGTACGCCGGAATCTGGCCGTTCGGGTGCATGTACCATTCCCTCAACATGAGGATGAGCTGTTCCTTGGCGAAGGTTGAATCGACAAGAGCCAGTGGAATGCAATGGAATGCCAAGTCCCAAGCGGCATACCATGGGTACTCCCACTTGTCCGGCATCGAAATCACATCAGCGTTGTAGAGATGCGTCCAGTCGGAATTCCTTCCATGGAGTCGCACGTGAGGAGGATCCGGCATTCCTGGATCACCGACAAGCCAACGCTTCAGATCATAGTGGTAGAACTGTTTGCTCCACAGTAATCCGGCGAATGCCTGTCGCTGTACCCGCCTGGCATCTTCCGACAGATCACGCGGAGCCAGTTCGTCATAAAACTCGTTGGCCTCCTGAATTCGCTGCTGAAAAAGACCATCGCACGTGGCCACGTCGAAGGCGTCTGCGGCCATTTCATTGGTCAAGCGCAAGCGAACGATGTTCGATGCACCGGGAGATAGGGTAACCGTATAGTGCGCGGCAGCTTTTGAGCCCACTTTCTCGGGGCTGACAGCATCTTTCTGGCCCTGTATCACATAATCATGAAAACTGTCTTTGACGTATTTGGCACCATCTTGATCGCCGTATAATCGCCGGGTATTGGTTTCATTCTCTGTAAAAAGCAATGTCGGTTGTCTTTCGCACCAAAGACGACGCTGGCCGTAAGTCTCGTGCTCCAACTCGATCACGCTCATGTCGTTTACCGCTTTCCCCTCACGTAATCTCGGGCGGCGCGCATCCAGTCCCCACGACCAAGTATTCCTGAACCAGAGCGTGGGTAACAGCGTGACCTCGGCCGGATCCGGCCCACGATTGATGATGTGAATACGAATGTAGAGATCTTCCGCTGTTGCTTTCGCATACTCTACGACGACATCGAAATAGCGATTCTCGTCGAAGACTCCGGTGTTGATCAGCTCATATTCCAAATCCTCTCGCCGGCGACGGCGATTCTCCTCGACAAGTTTCTCGTAGGGAAACTCACCTTGCGGATACTTATAGAGATACTTCATATATGAGTGTGTCGGCGTTGAATCTAAATAGAAATAGTACTCCTTAACATCCTCACCATGGTTTCCTTCGTTGCCGGTCAAACCAAATACCCGCTCCTTCAGAATCGGATCGCGCCCATTCCAAAGAGCAATGGCAAAACAGATGTATTGGTGACGATCAGAAATACCGGCAAGCCCGTCCTCGTTCCAGCGATACGCGCGTGAGCGGGCGTGGTCATGTGGAAAAGCTTCCCACGCAGTCCCGTGAGGGCTGTAGTCTTCGCGCACCGTTCCCCAGGCGCGCTCGCTCAGATAGGGTCCCCACCGCTTCCAATGCCGTTTACGGACCGCATCTTCGTCGAGCCGTCGGCGCTCCGCGCCTGGGAGAGATTGAGATTGGGAAGAAGTCCGACTGACTTTTCTCACAAGGTCTCTTTCTGCATGAGCACGTTACGTGTTGAACGGGACTACGATGCACCTGCCGTGGATGGGAATCAAGCTGGTACTCCATTGATACAAAGGTATCGGCTCGTTCTCCTCTTCGGTCAGTTGAGTCGTTCACTGAACAATACTAGGGTGGTGAGTCGAGAGAAAGTCAACGCTTAACAAAAAGGATGAGGCTGGAGGGAGCACTGCCTATCGTTATGGAAAAGCGGCTGAAGACAGCGGTAGGGTGAGCAACTCGGACTCTTAACTCCAGATCACTCGCTCTTGATTCAGTAAGTACTCAATCACTTCGATACTGTTTCGCATTTGGATCTGTGCCTGTTCAGACATGGGCAGCACTGCACCTACGAGCTTGCCGGACTCCATATCCGATAGCGAAGGAATGCCCTCACCAGACGGCTTTTCGAGCTCACTGCGGAAACTCGCCAAGGGGAACCTCCTGCTGAATCCTTCTCGGCACTCTTCTGTCGTTACTTGAGAGCAATGGACGGGAAGAACATGTGCCAGTGAGTAAGCATACCATACGCATTCTCCACAAGTGAGCTTCCCCTATCTCATTGTTTTTATGATGCTATTGGTTTTTCGACACGGGCGTTAGAAGAGGAGGAAGCGCTCCCAGATAACGAAATCCTCCGAGATCGAGAAGAGTCGTATTCGGCTTCAAACGAAA
>CAZNBG010000455.1:0-3040 GCA_964570915.1 uncultured Nitrospira sp.
GCCGGGCTCTCGATTATCTTCAGCAAGCCCTATAAGGTCGGCGAACATATTTCGTTGCTCGGGGTCCACGGCGACGTCGTGGTGATCGACATCTTCACGACGACACTGATGCATGCGGACCACTCCCGCGTGATCATTCCCAACAGAAAAATCGTCGGAGAGATCCTGCATAACTTTGGAACCATCCGTCAGATGCGTTTGACCATTCCCGTGCCAGCGAATGCGAATCTCGACGAGGCCCTGGCCCAAGTTCGGGATCTTCTCAATCGGCATCCATCGGTCATGAAGGATCCGGTTCCTTCCATCGGAGTGTCATCTCTTGGGGAGTCATCCCTGGCCGTGGTGATTGCCGTAGAGCCTTGGACCGCTGTGGCAGATTACAGCTCGACTCAGGGAGAGTTGAACAAGTTAATTCTTGAACGATTCCAAGAACGAGGGATTGCGCTACCTGCTGCGAGTCTTACTGTCCACGTAGTGAACGGATAAGAGTGGTCGCGACAAAAACCACGGCGATCGCTCATGAGTTGTGACCGGTGCCACGAGGCCCCTTCATTTCTGGCCTGATAGAGCCTGCAATGAGAGGTCGGTGAATTCGGATGTGCCTACCAGTGCTGTAACCCCTCGCCTGTACGACTCCCTACACGCTTGAGAATCTCCAGAAGATCCGAAGCGGCGTGTGCTGGCGGCGGCATCAATCTGTTGCGGTGTCATCGTAAACACGGTATAGCCCTAAGGCTGATCACGTTTACTGAGTCACGAAGGAGGATACATGAAGCAGTCGCTCCTGTTGGCCGCAATGACGATGCTCCTCATGATAGGGAACATCGCTTCCGCTGATGATCAGTCCACTTCAGCGCCACCGGCTTCAGCTCCGACGCTGGACGTCGTGACCTTGAAAGACGGCAGTGTCATTTATGGTGAAGTGATAGAGATGTCGGGCGGGATCCTCCAGATTAAGAACTCCATGGTGAGTGATATTATCAAGATCAAGTGGGAAGCCGTCAGCAAGCTAGCCGTCTCTCATCCCGTTCCCTTTCATTTAAAGGAAGGGTCTGTGTTGGTTGGAACTGCCGAAGAGAGCGACCCTGGAATGATGAAACTGAAGGCAGGACCCACGGGCACGGTGACGGTGCCGATGGATACCGTGGCGCAAGTCAACCCTATGATCCAGCCCCCGGTCATTTATACCGGCAGTTTGAACGCCGGCTCCTCACAAGCCACCGGTAACAGTCACCTCCGGAACATCAGCGTGTTGGGCGAGCTTGTGGCTCGGGGGGCGCAGCCTGGGCTGACATTACTGGGCCGGTATGTCTATTGCGACAATGCCGGCAGCCTGATCACTCGGAATGCTCGAGGGACGATCAAGCTGGACTTCTTTATCACCAAACGGTTTTTCTGGTATACGTCGGCCTACTTTGAGAACGATCGATTGCAGCACCTGAAGTTGAGAACGGCCATCTCGAGCGGAGCAGGATATCAATGGATCGAGCGCGCCGACTTCACCGGACTTTTTAAGGACATGACATTGTACACCGAAGCAGGTCCCGCATATTTCAACGAAGACTTTCTCGATCCGCTTCCGGATAAGGCCAGTTTCCGTGGGCGCGTGGCCATGAAATTGGATTGGCCGCTGTTCGACGGCCGGATCACGCTGTACCATTACGACGAAATTTTCCCGTCTCTCCAAACCTTCTCGGATTTCTACTACACGATGGATAACGGGTTTCGGTTGAAGATCTTGGCCGGTCTGGCGAGTGGATTCCAGGTGACCACGCGGTATAATAATCGGCCGCCTGCCGGCACAGGCGATACCGACAATTTGTATTTGCTCACGCTGGGTTATGCTTTCGACACGACCCGCAAGCGATAGTTGGGGTACTGCATCACACTGATCCGTGTTCTCAAAGGAGGAACACCATGCTGAAAGAGTTCAAGGAGTTTGCCATGAAGGGCAATGTCCTGGATATGGCGATCGGGGTCATCATCGGTGGGGCGTTCGGAAAGATCGTATCGTCACTGGTCAGCGACGTCCTGATGCCTCCGCTGGGGTTACTGATGGGCAAAGTGGATTTTTCGAGTCTCTTCATCGATCTGTCTAGAACCTCACCTCCGTCCTTAGCCGCCGCGAAAGCTGCCGGGGCTCCGACGCTCAATTACGGAGTCTTTCTCCAAAGCATGTTCGACTTCATCATTATCGCCTTTGTCATCTTCATCCTGGTCAAGCAGGTAAACCGGTTTAGGCAGGAGGCCCCTCCGCCACCGCCTGCTCCGCCCGCGCCGACCAACGAAGAAAAATTATTGATGGAGATCCGCGATCTGCTCAAAGGTCGTCAATAAGCTTGGCATCACCAACAGGATGTAGGCGGGAAACAGAACCTTTGATACGCCACGCGATCAGACGTAAGGAGGGTCATGATGCGATCAAATACAATTGTCATGGTTTTGACTGGTATCGTTGTACTGTCAGGTTGTTCATCGTCGATGAAGCAGCCGGCATATATCAAACAGCCCACCGTCTGTATTGACCAATGGTACGGTTATTTCCTCGACAAAGGATGCCCATCCACGGCGAAGGCCGTGGTACCTGACGCAGCACAAGAAATGGCAGCCCGCCTTGCGGCTCTTGAGAATGACCGGCAACGGCTGGCTGACGAACTCGCCGCGACTCAACGTCAACTTGCCGCTCGTGATCGCCAACTGGCGGAGGCGACGGCCGATCGGAACCAGATCGCAGACAAACTAGCCGCTATGCAGAATGGTGCCGGTGAAACGGACAAACTGGCCTCCGAATTGGTCGCTGCCAAACAACGCATCGCCGAACTCGAAGCCCAACTCGCTGCGGCGCAGGGCAGCGGGGCAGAGAAAGACAAACTTGCCGCAGAACTCGCAGAGGCCAAACAGCGTCTGTCTGATCTGGAAAGTCAACTTGCCGATCGTGACAAGGAACTCGCCGGGCTTCGCGGCGACTTAGCCGCAGAAACGGCAAAGTTGAAAGAGGCGCAGCGCGGGCTAGTCCGGGCACTTCGGCCTGAGATCGGCC
>CAZNBG010000456.1:0-3038 GCA_964570915.1 uncultured Nitrospira sp.
GTCTACCAATCCCCCCACGACACTCGGTAGCACTCCATCCATTCCAGCCACCACCACTATCACATTGGCTTCTGTCAGCCGCTTGTGCCGTCCCAACAATCGATGAATACCGGCGACGCCCACATCGTAGAGCGTCTCGACGCGGCTGCCCATGACCTCTGCGGTGATACGCGCCTCTTCGGCAACAGGAACATCAGACGTACCGGCCGTAATGACCAGCACCTGTCCCTGGAGCCGGCGTTTCGGATCGCGAATCGCGACAATGCGAGCGGCTTCGTGATACACAGCACGCCGATCGATCCGTTTGATAAGCGCTGCCACCTGTGGTGTCGCCCTCGTGGCGAGAAATGGGCGATGATGCTTCAACAGGGCATTCGCAATATCACGGACCTGGGCCGATGTCTTCCCTTCGCACAAGATCACTTCGGGAAATCCCTGTCGGATTGAACGATGATGATCCAGCGAGGCAAACCCCAGATCTTCGAACGGCAATGACCGGAGCCGCTCCAGCGCGCCCGTCACCGATACGGTACCTTTTCGTACTTCATTGAGCAGCCGCTCGAGATTCTCGGGATTCACGCTTGGCCCTTTTCCGGTTTTGCCACCCGTTCCATCAGATCGCTCACGGCTTTGCTGCAGGACTTGCCGTCAAACAGGACGGCATTGACTTCGCGTACGATCGGCATCTCCACACGATGACGAAGCGCCAAGCCGGCCGCGGCACGACTGGTTCGCACGCCCTCCGCGACCGCCTGCATCCCACCAAGGATCGTCTCCAGCTTCTGGCCCTTGCCGAGACCCACACCCACAGCGTGGTTGCGGCTCAACGCGCCCGTGCAGGTCAGCACCAGATCTCCCACCCCGGACAGCCCATAAAACGTGCGAGGATCAGCACCCATGGCAGTTCCCAGGCGGACCATTTCGGCGAGTCCCCTGGTGATCAGCGCGGCGCGTGAATTGTGACCGAGTCCCAGCCCATCGACGACTCCCGCCGCCAAAGCCATGACGTTTTTCAAAGCCCCGCCGAGTTGAACACCCATCACGTCGCTATCTGCATAGATGCGTAGCGATGAGGTCATGAAGGCCGTTTGGAACGATGCGACCAGCGACGGGTTTGTTCCCGCGAGACAGAGAGCAGTCGGCTGACCCTGACTGACCTCCGTCGCAAAACTGGGTCCGGACAGAACCATCAATTGATCATGATGTGAAGCAGGCAGCACGTCCTGCATCACCTGCGTCATGAGTTTGAATGTGTCTTCTTCGACACCTTTCGTCGCGCTCACAAGAGGAATAGCACGGGACAGCAGCGGGGCGACCTGTTGAAGGACCAGACGTGCGACGTGCGAAGGCACAACGAATAGCAAGCCATCACAGTCTTCCACGGCCTCCGCCAGCGTGTTGGTCACCCTGAGGGATGGTGGGAGCATGACTCCGGGCAAGAATAGCTGATTCTCACCCTTCGATTTGACGCAATCGACGACATCGTGCTCGTAGGCCCATAACACGATGTGCAGGCCTTTTTCCGTCAGGTGCTTTGCGAGAGCGGTTCCCCATGCTCCGGCACCGATGACTCCGATTCGTTGGATGGTCTGCATGATGCTGTATGAAGGGCTTAGTGGAGATGGGCTCTGTCTAGGTTTGAGACCCTATGATCGGGCGGGCGAATTATAGGTAGGCCATCTTTCCCCTGTCAATGAACAGACTTGTCCAAGGACCGTACAACCACGACTGGTCCAGAGGACAGGCCTGCATCGTTTTCGATGGTAAATCTCGAAATAGGCAGGCTTTTCGCCTTTTGTCATGGGCATACGGCTTGCTCACCTCCTACCGGATTTCACAAATTACTTCGTGTCTGTTTGCCTGACCGATAGGATACTGCCAGGCCGATTAGCCATCACAAGCGGGAGCCGCGATGAGTGCGACACGAACCGTTACAGCTTTGTTGGGAGCTACTCTCTCAGCAGTCTTATTTCAGATGGTCTTGTCCCCGTCGGTAACGACGGCAGAATCATACGTGGCAGGAGAATTCGGCCTTACTTTCCCTGGGAACGGTCTATCCAACGGCAACTTGACATCCACGAGCGCGCCATTTAACGGCGGCACTATCACTTTCCCACAAGGCACAACTGTTAGTGACCAGTCGTTGAAAGATTCGCTCCTGTTGGGAGCCAAAATCGGTCACTATTTTAGCCGGGCTCGATGGTTTGGCCTTGAAGCGGAGATGTTTTATACGACACCCCACATCAAGCAACAAGACATTACTTTCCGGTCAAATAGTCCAATAACATTTACTCCTTCCGGCGGTGGTCCAAGCACACCTCTAGGAAACGAACTCACAGCCGTCGGGGTCCAGGGAGTCAATTTCCATGTGCTGACAATCGCTCCTCTCAATTTCATGTTTCGCTATCCCGGCAGGCGGCTCCAGCCATATATCGGCGTTGGACCGGGGATCTTCGTTGCTCGCATCAAAGATCCTTCCATTACGCAAGGAGACAACTCCCAATCGAGCACGAAGATAGGATTGAATTCCTTGGTTGGTGTGAGATATTTCCTAACAAGACATGTCTCGGCCTTTGCAGAAGGCAAATATAATTACGTTCGTTTCGATTTCTCCGAGAATCCCAATTTTTTCGGCTTCAAAGCCACCTATGCTCCCATAAGCGTTGCTGTCGGTATTGCTTATCATTTCTAATCGAACTGCCATCCCTCCCCACCCTGACTTCAGCTGATCCACTAGAAACTTGGTTCCATTCTGTGTAGCCTAGATATCGAACTCCATGAAAACCTGCCCTTCCTGTCAGAAAGAGCTGCCTGAGATGTATCGTTACTGCACCCAGTGCGGCGCCAGCCTCGATGGAACGGCTCGAACGGCTCCAGCCAGACTCGACAGCACACCTGATGCGCTCAACCTGCAGATTCTGTACGGGATGGTCGCGACGCTCATCCTCGCCCTGCTCTTCCCGCCTTGGGAAACCCCGCCGTCCCAGGCTCCGGAGTTTCTCGGCCGTGTCGCCCGAGCCCGTGAACGCGAGCACGTC
>CAZNBG010000457.1:0-3022 GCA_964570915.1 uncultured Nitrospira sp.
GAGCTGGGGTAAAGTCACGCTCTGGGAAACCTATCAGGTGGCCGGCAATCAAGCGATTCAGGAGCAGAGAGCCGCGGATGCCGAACGGTTATTGCTTGCCGCCGTCAGGCATATTGAGGTGGTAAACCCCGAAGACCCCCGATTGGCGAAGACACTGAACAACCTGGCTGTCCTCTATGGCACACAAAACCGGGAAGTAGAGGCCGAGCCGCTGCTGCATCGCGCGCTGGCCATCAATGAAAAGGCTTTCGGACCGCAGCATCCCGCCGTGGCATTGACGCTTCAGAATCTCGGGATTATCTATGCCGCCCAAGGCGATTTCTCGGACGCACATGATGCCTTGAGCGAAAGTCTGGGAATTTCGTTCCTCATCTTTGGCAGCACTCATCCGCGCATCGGTTCAACCTTGCGAACGTTGGCAACGGTGTATGCCTTGGAGGGGAACTTTCAAGAGGCCAAGCGATTCGCAAGCGGCTCCATCTCCATATTCGAGCGGACGCTTGGAGAACGGCATCCAGAAACAGCCCTCAGCATGGAAATGATGATCAAGCTCTTGTGGATTATGCAGCGCGAACCCGAGGCCGAACAACTGAAGACGCGCCTGGAGGGGATCCGCCAAAAGCCGACTTCTCCAACCCAATTGCCTGGAGAGGCCGATTCGAACCGTGACAGTGCCCTGTTGAAATGACATTCCACCACTGACCTGAAGGAGGTCTACCATGCTGAGTTGGGCCGTGACTTTTCTCGTCATCGCTATCATAGCGGGAGTCTTGGGACTTTCAGGGGTCGCAGGAACGGCAACCTCTATCGCCTATGTCCTCTTCGTCGTTTTTCTGATTTTTGCCGTAATTGGTTTGATCATGGGACGAAGACCACCCGTCACGTAGTCGGTGTTGTTCGCACCGGAGGGGGACGATTCCCCTCCGGCATGCCGATCGTAGTTTCGCCCACAGAGTCGTAGGCCTGTATCCAACACACCGACTTCGCAATAGCTGCTATGGTCCTCCGGAAGATGACGGTGGATTCGGCAGTTCGACCGGTGGAATCTCGATGACCTTGACAGCTTGCCCCTGTTCGTTTATCCCAATGGTTACGCGTTGACCGACCGAGAAACGCCTAAATAATTCGGGCCGTACTATTTCAAAAAATACCGGCTTGCCCAGTTCGGTTTTCAGTAGCCCTTTCTTCGTCGCGAAATCCAGCTGATCCAACGTTCCCGACACGACATGGTCCACCAGCGGATCAGCATTATCTCGTGACACTTCCGCTGTCTCTGCGGCAAGGGTATAGCCCGCATGACCTATGTTTCCCGCGAGAAAGGCGAAACAGACGCAAATGACTTCCCATGATGCCTTCAACCCCTTGCTCACATTCATTGTTACCTTCTCCCTCGAGGGACGCCCGACCCAAAGAGCGACACACTGTAGTGAATCTGCAGCATTCTGATACTAGGAAGGACTCTAGGCATCCACATGTGCGGAAACACGATGGCAAATGCTCACGTGCCGCCATTTTTGAAATATCCACCATTCGCTTTCGGGGTAACCCTCATGTGCCCCGTTGAGCAGAACACTCTCTCCGATAGCTCGACACACTGATGATGGCAGCGCCCCCGGAGATGACGTGTTGGGGGTCACCGTCGAAGAGCGAATCGTGAAAGGGTGTTGGCCGATTGACGACGGGACTCGCCACATGAATGGGAGATCCATCATTCAGTAATGCCGCATGGCGTGAGGTGTAGTCCCGCACACTGCCGAGCTGCAAACCACGCCGGCAACTTTTCTAGGGAATTCACCAGTAGGCGTTCGTTATGTCTTCGATCACACTGTTGCGTAATCGCAGTGAGCCGACAATGAGGCATGCAATGCGGGTATATCAGGGCACGACATTGGGCTCGTGGTTACTGATGACCGGTGTGCTCGTCCCCTGGTGCCGCCACCACCCGGTCAGGCATAAGGCCGTCATGATGGTGAGCGATACCTATTTGCGCGCACTCGCACGAGCGCGCAAATAGATACCCGGGACACATATGGTTATACCCTTGCATTGGTATACCGTGCCCGCTTTGTCGCTTGCCTGGCGCTGGGCTCGCTGGCATTTATGGGATTTATCTTGGTAATCGCCCCACAATTGACACAGCGCAGGCCATAGCATTGCCAGGCAAAGTACTCCGTGGCGCCATAGAAATAATCATGAACCTTAAATCCACCGCATCGTTCGCATACCATGGGGGTATCCCTTCGTTTAATTGTGAGAAGACCGGGTTTGCAATCTCCCCGATGATGAATCCATACCTCTCGCTAAGCATAAAAACTGCCACGCAGTCTACCGGAGTAAACTCATTGAAAATTCAGCACTCCCGCAGTGGAGTGTGTCTACATAGGCAGACGGACAGAATGGACAACCTGTCCTTCGCGAGATAGAGAGGAATCGCAGAGGTCACACAATGGAGGGATTAACACGCTATGGGCATCCATCATGAGCTGATCTCTGGGCGACTGTGCAGAGAGATGATGCGTGGTTACTCGATGCCTCTGACTTTTACAGGGAGGTCGCTGACATGCACAATCCTAATATCCTGATCGTCGACGACGATACCGACACCCAGACTCAGCTTCGCGGAATACTGTCAAAAGAAGGGTACGATGTCGATACCGCTTCTAACGGACAAGCTGCCCTGGGTGCTGTCAGCAGACAGACGCCGGATCTGGTGCTGTCCGACATCAACATGCCAAAACTCGATGGTCTCTCTCTGCTTGGGGAGTTGCGCTCTCGCGGACTTCATATGCCGTTCATCCTTATGACGGCGTATGGCAGCCTCAAAACGGCCGTGGACGGCATTCGAGCGGGCGCGTTCGACTACATCAGCAAACCGTTTATCCAGGACGATGTGCGGCTGGTGGTCCGCCGGGCGCTCGAGCATACGCAACTATCCAGCCAAGACCATGAGTTGAAGGAGCAACTTCACAATCGATACCGCTCCGATCATCTGGTGGGCAGCAGCTCGGCCGTCGTCTCCGTC
>CAZNBG010000458.1:0-3003 GCA_964570915.1 uncultured Nitrospira sp.
AAAGCGACACCATCCAGGCACTGGATGAACGTGACGACAGCACCTGGCCGTGGGCCGGGCGGAGGTGTGTTTAGCACAAACGCAGGATCGGGCTCAGATCATCGACATGGCCAGAAAGAATCCGGACACGACGGCTGTTGTCGTCAAACAGTGGCTCAAAAATCCAACTTAACGCGTTGAGATGACGAAGAATCTGTCGGGTGAGCAGAAAGCAGCCATTCTTCTTCGCGCCATTGGGGAGGAGGCGGCTGCTCAGGTATTGAAGCAACTCGACCCCAAAGAAATCAAAAAGTTGGGAAGCTTCATGGACGGCACGGCGCAAATTTCACGAGACGAGGAAGATGCGGTCATTTCGGACTTTCGTGTCGCGAGCGCAACGGGACAAGTCCAGTTCCATGGAAAAGAGTTTATTAGGGCGGTGCTCAATAAGGCGTTGGGTCCGGAAAAGGCGGCGCGGATCATCGAATCGATGGCCCGAAAAACCTATCCGGGCCTGGAGGCGCTGAAATGGGTCGATGTGAGGACCCTCGTACAGATGCTGAGGATCGAGCACGCCCAAACGGTGGCAGTGGTTCTCGCCCATCTTGAGAGTGAACAGGCCGGGCAAGTGCTGGCCGGGCTTCCGGAATCGATGCGCGGAGACGTGGCACTCCGGCTGGCGACCATGGAGGAAGTGCAGCCGGAGGTCTTGGAAGAACTCAGCCAAAGTATGCAGGAAGCATTGTTGACCAGTAAGGGAATGGGATCGCAGAGCATCGGAGGACCCGAAGTGATCGCCGACATTCTGACAAGAATGGACAAGGCCAATGAAGGCGGCATTATGGTCAAGATCGCAGAGAAGAGCCAGCCGCTGGCCGATGCCATCCGGGCGCTCATGTTTGTCTTCGACGACCTTACGAAAGTCGACGATCGCGGCATGCAGGAATTGATGAAGGAGATCAGTAAGGAAGACCTTCCGCTGGCTCTCCGCGGCGCCAATCCGGAGGTCAAGGACAAATTCTTCAAGAATATGTCGAGTCGTGCTGCCGAGATGTTGAAGGAGGATATGGAGTCTAAGGGACCGGTCAAGGTATCCGATATCGAGAAGGCGCAACAGAATATCCTCAAAGTATGCCGCAAGCTGGAGGAAGAAAGCCGCATCGTCATCGCCGGCCCGGGAGAGGAGATGCTGTAGTGACGGGTATGACCATGCCGGGGATGACCGCACGCGAACGAGGGGTTCCGCGACTTCAGGGCACCGTCTTAGTCGTTGACGATGACGAGGGGGTTCGCAATTTGTTCGTCGAACTGTTCAAACCGGAGCGAGTGCCCATTCGAGTGTCCGGTTCGGGGCAGGAGGCGATGTCGATGGTGAAGCAGATGGCGCCCGCGCTGCTGATCGTCGATGTCTTGCTGCCGGATCAGGACGGGATCGCGCTTCTCGAAGAAGCGCAGCGGGCCGACAATCGGATTATCGGCGTGGCGATGACCGGAGCGGCGTCGGTGGAACTCGCCGTCCGCGCGATGAAGGCCGGCGCCACCGATTTTTTGATGAAGCCTTTTCAGAACGAAGTCGTGCTGGCAACCGTGCGACGATTGCTGGAACTCCATCGGCTACGTACCGAAAATACGGTCTTGAAGCATGCCGCCGTCAGGGCTGGTGCAGTCCGTTTGCAAAGCGCGCCCTTTCAAACCTTCGGAGATGGTGGGGCCCTCCGAAGGGAGGATGATCCGAAGGAGTACGAGCGTGGGTTGGCGGACGGGCGGCGACAAATGGATGAGCAGCGCCGGCACGATATCGTGGTACTGAGCGATGCCGTGAAAAAGTTCGACGCCGCCCGGTCTTTGCTCCGACAGACGGTCGACGACGAAGTCATCGCGCTTGCGCTCCAGATCGTGTCAAAAATTCTTCACGAGTCAGCCGAGTCATGCAGGGAACAAATCATCGTGCAGGTCAAGGCCGCGTTAGGCATCATTCGAGAGTCCGGTGGCGTGGTGATACAGGTGCATCCGGCGGATGCCACAGTGCTTGAGGCTGTCCGGACGGATCTTATGGGACAGCAGGATATTGCGCTGACGATCACCATCGAACCGGTGGCGTCTCTTCCGCGGGGAAGCTGCCTGCTGCACACCGCCATGCGACAGGTCGATGCCTCACTCGATACCCAGCTATTCCGTTTAGGCGATGCCTTGAGGAGCAGGCCTCATCGTGAGTCTTAGTCATCTCATCGAGCACGTCGAGCCGATCGAAATTTCCGGGAGAGTTGCGCAAGCTGTCGGGATTGTTGTGGAAGGATATGGGCCGATGACGACCGTCGGAGAGCTGTGCCGGATTACGAGAGAAGCCTGTGGAGGGCCGGTCGCGGCGGAAGTAGTGGGATTTCGTGGAGATCGTGTCTTGCTGATGCCGCTGGGCGACATGCAGGGCATCGGGCCGGGTAGTCGAATTACGATGACCGGCCACGTCGCCGATCTTGCCGTTGGACCGAGTTTGTTGGGAAGGGTGCTCGATGGCTGCGGAAACCCGATGGACGGCAAGGGGCCGCTGAGGACCGAAGAACGCTATCCGCTTCATGCCGGTGCGCCAAATCCGCTTCAACGAGCCCGCATCCACGTTCCACTTGACCTTGGCGTTCGTGCGATCAACGGATTTCTGACGTGCGGACGTGGGCAGAAAATGGGTATTTTTTCAGGTTCAGGAGTCGGAAAGAGTGTGCTGCTGGGAATGATCAGCCGCTATACGAAAGCGGAGGTCAACGTGATCGCCCTCATTGGAGAACGAGGCCGAGAGGTCAACGAGTTCTTGGAACGCGATCTCGGCGCAGAGGCGCTCAGACGCTCGGTCGTGGTCGTGGCGACCTCGGACCAAGCCCCGCTCGTGCGGATACGCGCGGCGTTGGTCGCGACGACCATTGCGGAGTATTTCCGTGATGCCGGGAAACAGGTTCTGCTGCTGATGGATTCATTGACACGATTGGCCTACGGCCAGCGAGAAGTCGGACTGGCGATCGGGGAGCCTCCGAC
>CAZNBG010000459.1:0-705 GCA_964570915.1 uncultured Nitrospira sp.
GACAAGACGCGAAGCCGGATGAACGAAAAGACGGTCGACCGGCTTACTCGTTTGAGCCACAATCAGTGTTTCGATGGACGTCATGTTCGTTGACTTTCTCGCAAAGTGCGGGTTGGGCGTTGGTCAGGCCAACTGTTCCGACGTAATTTCATCGTCGGCGTTCATCACGTTGACATCGCCCTTGTAGCGGAAATGGAATTTTCCGTCGGCGATGACGCTCAGAAAATCGGCGGTTGTCTTAGGAGGAGTCAGTTTATCGGCCAGCTCGGTCGGATCGATCGTGCCCTTGGGATCGATGAAGAAATCGCGTCCGAGCGGCCGAACCACTTTCAGGATCTTCGCCAACGAGTTCGTTTCAGTACTGTGCAGGCCGATGATTACGGCGTTGGGAAAATACTTGCTGAGCGTGCGGCGCGTATCGCGGAAGATCAGCGAGTTGCAGCCGATCAGCATGACACCGCGGCAGTTTTCGTGCGGCTCGTTGTAGAGCGGGTTCCACTGCGGTCCTGGAACGTTGTCCGGGTCGTCCTCGCTGGTGGTCATATAGACTTCGTCGGGCAGCTCGCCACCGGCCGGTTCGTCCGAGGTAGCGTTTCTCCAGCGGCCCTTGTGATACGGCTCGTTGAAGAATCCCGAGCGCGAGATGCCATTCATTATTTCGAGGCGGTGCTCGTAAACGTCCAGGTCGTGCAAGTACTGTGCACC
>CAZNBG010000459.1:715-3001 GCA_964570915.1 uncultured Nitrospira sp.
CCAGCATGGTGCAGGTCTCAAACAGGGCGCTTTGGATTTCTTGTCCCCGGCCGGTGCGATGGCGCTCCTGCAGGGCCGCGAGGGTTCCGATGGCCCCAAACATACCGCCCATGATGTCGTTGACGGAAGAGCCGGCGCGCAGGGGCTGGCCCTTCGGTCCCGTCATGTAGGTGAGGCCCGCCATGTTCTGAACGACCTCGTCGAGTGCGAGGCGGTGCTCGTAACAGTCCAGGTCTTGCAAGTACTAGGAACCGTGGTGGCCAGAGAGGTAATACCAGTCGGCCTCGCACTCAGTCATCTGCGCCTGAAAATCGGGCCATTGGCTGATCATCGCAGGGTCCTGCTTGAACGTCGGCACCGTGGCGCGAGTGCCCCAAATTGGAGATATGTCCGGCCAACCATAGGACCACCACAGCGCCTTCATCATGTTGCTGTCGCTCTCCTGCAGGAATTCCATGAATGCAATCGTCAAGTAGTTGGAATTCACCGTGTTGTATGCCGCCAACGCTGCGGTTGGACGTTCGGCCAGGCTGACGCTCCGAGACATTGAGAAGTCGCTCATGGTTATCTCCTTCCTTACGATCCGTGCTGTTCCAAAAGCTTGTTCCGTGTGGGTTCGTCGATGTCCTCGGCGTGCGGCAGGCCCACCGAATGACGGAACTCGTTCAGCGCGCCGAGCGTCTGCCCGTCGCCCTTTCCGGTCTTGTCGCACGGGAAGCCAAGATTCTTCAGCCGGTGCTGCACGCCTTCCCAACTCGTGATGGGATCGAGCCCACCGAGATTGATGTTGAGCTTGAGCACGTCGGGCGGAGTGCCCACTGTCAGGACTGCCTTGCCGGCGTTGCCGGGAATCGGAACGTCGATCTTGCCCTCGGGGTCCGTCGTGCCGGTGATTGGCGGATGATCATCGACGACCAGCGTGAACGGCTCGTTGCCGCGCGGTACATCCTGATCGAGCACGCGCACTGCAAAATGCGATGGCTCGCCGCGCCGCACGAACCGATGCCGCTTTTCGCTCTCTCCAGGCTCGTCCTTCCGACGAATTGGCGGCACAACCAACTTGTCTCCGGGCATTAGCACGTTGGGTTGCTTGCGAATGTCGCGCAGCGCCGTGTTCGCAGCGTCATCCCAGATCGTGTGCCAGAAATGCCCCGTGGAGACGGCGATGCTCGAAATGCACTCGCCTTCACGGACAATGTGGTCGCCAGCACCGACCGGCGCGGCGTCACGTGTTTTTGATTCCTTCGGCGTATCAGTTTCCGACGTCGGCGTATCAGTCATTGCGCTTTCATGCGTCGTCGGCTTCACATCAGTTGCCGGATCGTCCGTAGCAGGCATTGCACATCTCCTCCAACCGATCACCCAGGCGAATATCGCGAGTCCACTCGGCGACGGCTCGGCAAGCCTCGCCGCTAAACAATTCAGAGCCACGTCATCAGGAATTCGATGTCGATCAGGCGCGGCGCCATGCCTCCAAGTCCAGCCGCGGGAAGCTGATCTTGCACAGGCCGGGGCTCTTCAAATCCACGTGCGCCTGGCCCTTGTCGTTCAGATTGCCCTTAATCACCTCGCCCTCAGGCGGCGTGATTTCATACGGCTCATTCGGCCAGGGCTGACCGGCTTCGTTCAGCAGCTCAATTTCGATCCAGCTTGTCTTCTTCTGATCGTCCGTCGGCGGGTTGGATTTCAGCATGGACATTTGCGTGCTGCTGTTGCCGGAATCGTCGAGCGGTATGTAGTTCACGTCATAGCCATGCTTCACATGGCTGCCGGCTGCGGCGCCGTTGATCATGGCCCTGGGCGCAGTTTCGAGAACCAACTTCCCGTTGCCGCCGCTGTTGATGTTCACGACCTGACCGACGATGTCGATGCCGCCGGAGTGAACGTGAATGTAGTTTCCGCCGGCGCGCAGTGTGATGCTCGGGGCCTCGATGTAGGCAAACCGGTCGCCTTTCAAGTTGACCGCGTCCGCGGTCTCGACGTGACAGCCGCCGATTTTGAGGGTGTAGTGGCCGTCCAGCTCCGAGATGCGATTACCGCCGACGCACTCGTTGTAATCCGTGCCGACGTCGATCTCGTAATAGCCCTCGACATCATCGCGTCGATTCTTGCCGACGGTGAAGTCGTGATCGCCGCCGGTACCGTCGATGCGATTTCCCTCGGCCGTTATTTCCATGCGCTGCTGTGAATGCAGATGCACGTGCTCCTTGCCGGCCGTGTCGTCGAAGATCAGCGCATTGGCGCCATCACCCTGCGGCGTGCTCTTGCTCTTGAGGCCGCTTCGCA